>JANMDS010000368.1:0-1644 GCA_031376405.1 Betaproteobacteria bacterium | reverse complement strand
CGCCAGCGATTTTGCCCCCTACCCCGGCTTCGCTGCTGACCCCTACGCCGAATACTCTGAGCCGTGGTTTGATGGCAAACACATTTCGCTGCGCGGCAGCTCATTCGTGACCAACGCCGCGTTAAGCCACACCAAGTTTCGCAATTTTTACTTGCCGCAACGGCAAGATGTATTCGCCGGCTTTCGCACCTGCACGTTGGGCTAATTTCGCACAAATACCTGCGGCGTAAAAACGGCAGTTTTCAAGAGATATCTTCCAGAAAATGCCGTTTTTACGCCGCAGGTATTTGCTTGAAAATCGTAGCCGCGATTAAGCCAAAGGCCGTAATCGAGGTATTTCAGTTTTGAAAGTTCCGGTTCGCGGGTTCTAAGCGTGAAGCGGGAGGCATTAATCTTGTTTCTCGATTACGCCTGCAAAAGCCGCAGTCTGATCGAGGCTACGAAAGTAGCTGCGCCGTTCCGGCTACCATTTAATGCAAATACCTGCGGCGCAAAACAAGCCCATTTCAAGATTTATCTCCTGAAAAATTACCCCAACATCAACTGCATATTCTGCACCGCTGCACCGCTCGCGCCTTTGCCCAAATTATCTAATCGCGCAACGAGAACGGCTTGCCCGCGCGCGTCGCTGCCAAATACACGCAGTTCTAGCATGTTGGTGTCGTTGAGCGCTTCCGCTTCGATTTTGCCCTTATCGGCATCGGTGGGGGTGACGACTTTCACCCACGGGCTTCCGTCGTAGCGCGCGCGTAGGGCAGCTTCGAGCGTGGCGGCGGACTCTACGCCGTTGAGCAGATCAAAATGCAGGGCAATTTGCACCAGCATGCCTTGTTTGAAATTGCCTACGCTAGGCACAAAAATCGGACGGCGGGTGAGCGTTGAATATTTCTGCATTTCGGGCAAATGCTTGTGCTCCATCGTAAGGCCGTAGAGCTCGAAGGAAGGCGCGGTGAGCGCTTCATAGGCTTCAATCATTTGGCGTCCCCCGCCGGAGTAGCCACTCACGGCGTGTACTGCAATCGGGTAGTCCGCTGGCACGAGCTTGGCATCAATGAGTGGGCGCAAAAGTGCAATCGCGCCAGTGGGGTAGCAGCCAGGGTTCGATACGCGGGCTGCGCCTTTTACTGCCGCCGTTTGCACATCAGAAATCTCAGGGAAGCCATACGCCCAATCGGGGTCCACGCGATGGGCGGTGCTGGCATCGAGCAGCTTGGGCACGCGCTTGCCCTGCGCGCTCAATGCGTTCGCCAGCGCAGTGGATTCTTTTGCCGCATCGTCGTGCAGGCAGAGCACGACTAAATCCACTTCCGCCATGAGCGCCTGCTTGGCGAGCGGGTCTTTGCGCAACGCGGGATCGATGCTCATGACTTGAAACTGCTCGGGCATTTTTGCCAAGCGCTCGCGAATGCCAAGGCCTGTTGTGCCTGCTTCGCCATCGATGAAAATTTTGTGTGTCATGAGGTGTGTTTTGCGGAAAATGGTGCGTGATGCAATGCAACAATTCTACAGACAAAAGACCCTGGCTGTTACTACCGCTGGTCGTGCATTTTCGCAGCGGTAATCCCCAAGCCGCGCACTACGCTTGCAAACTTATCGCCCTGAGCCATTTCACTTTTTGGAAAGGCGAGCGCGAAGGCATCGCGC
>JANMDS010000494.1:0-2718 GCA_031376405.1 Betaproteobacteria bacterium | reverse complement strand
CAGCGATGAGTTCGGCTACATCCGGCACAGCACCTGGAATCTGCGTCGGGTTGCTACTGCCAGCGACGATGATAAGCGGGATGGCAAACACCGTCGCCGGCAAATCTGCATCGCCTAGGGCGCGCCCTGCGGCAACGTGCGCTTCCGCTAAGCGGCGCGTGAGGTGGCGCAATACTTCGAGGTTTGGCGCGCGGGCGAGCGCATCGGCGATAGGTGCCGTATTGTTGTCGCGTAACGCCTGCGCAATTTGTGAGACCAAGGATTCATCAAGCCGCTGCTGCACGACGGATTGCTCCGTTGCGAGCGCTTCGAGCGCGGTGTCAATCAGCGGATTGGGTTGAGTAGAGTCGTAGAGCGGGAACGCCCGTGGGTCGGGCATGGAAAAAGCATTCATGCCCAGATTTTAGATTGCCGCGCGCGTTCATGGAAAATACCTCCGGCGCAAATTGGGCTACATTTCGGAAATATCTCCTGGAAATTGACCGTGAAAACTCTTCTCGCCGCTACGCTACTTGCCCTCTCCCTCGCCGCCTGTGATGCCGTACAACGCCAAGAAATTGCGCCAGGCGCCTCGAAAGAAACGGTGAAATCGATGATGGGCGAGCCCGACACCATTTGGAAAGAAGTCGATGGCCGCGAATTTTGGGATTACCCACGCGGCCCCGGCGGCGCAGAAACCATACGCATGACCATTGGGCCCGATGGCATCATGAAAGATCAGCTCAATATCTTGACGGAAGCAAATTTTTCGCAAATTCAAGTGGGCATGAATAAGGAGCAAGTGCGCCGCATATTAGGGCGCCCGGGCGCGCAAAAGCAATTTGGCAATGATCGCTCGGGGTTAACGTGGGAGTGGAAATACAACCAAAGCCGCAGTGCGCAACATATGTTTACGGTCGATTTTGATGGCAATGGCGTGGTGAAAGGCAAGGGATCCTATGATCCGGCGATGACGAAACCGCAGTAAAAACGGTAACCGCGATGGAGCGCGCGAATGCACTTGGCGACGCACGAGTGCGTCGCGCGGGAATCGAGGCATCTCAGGTTTTTTGCGTTTGCCCTGCGCATAGTGATGGCACTTGAACGGAACCCAACGCCCCCTTAATCCTCGACTCAGTTTGCAAACAACCGCTGCCTAATCGCGGCAACAGCGCTACGTAACTCAGAGCCCTGCCCCAGCGCGTTTTCCGCACGCAAGCGCTCACCAGTAGTCACCGTGCATCCAAACCTGCGGCGTAAAACAAGCACTTTTTCAGAATTATCTCCCGAAAAAATGTTGCTTTTAACCGTTACGATTTCAGTCCCAAGCCACCACGCCGCCTACCGCCCATCCGATTTAATCTCGGAAAAACTTGCATTTCCTCTAAATACCCTAAACTCTGAAACTGAAGCGCGTAATGACGGTTTTTTTATGTGACAGCCCGCCGCTTCAACACTATTTTTTATTCGCTAGAGGCCTGCTCATTACCAAGCCCTGCATCAAAAGGCTTGATTTACATGACTGTTGCTTCGCTGCTTAAAAAAGCGGCTAGTGCGTTTACACGCGCGTCCTCCCCCCTTACCGAAACCAATTCAACTGTTGCGCCTGCTTCTGCGGTTGCGGTTGCGCCTCCGGTTTCTATCTCCCCTTCCAATACTTCCGTGGCGCCCCGTCGTGACAGCCCTCGCGCGCCGTCGCGCCGCCCTGCTGCGGCTACTGGTGCTGCTGCCGGTGCGCCGCAAGGCGAACGCCGCCCGCAAGGCGAACGCCGCCCGCAAGGCCCGCGCGATGGCCAGCAACGCCGCGATACGCGTCCCGCCCAGCCCCGCTCTGCGAACGCTAATACCCAAAATACCCGCCCTGCTGCGCAACCCCGTGCGCTGCACACTACGGCTCAACCCGCAGCAAAACCAGCATCCCAAATCGTGAACGTAGACATGAGCACGGACGAAGGCTTCGGCGCGTTGGGCTTGCGTCCGGAGCTCGTGCGCGCGGTGTTGGAGCATGGCTACACCAAGCCTACGCCGATTCAAACGCAAGCCATTCCCGTGGTGTTGCGCGGTGACGATGTATTAGGCGGTGCGCAAACCGGTACGGGCAAAACAGCGGGCTTTGTGTTGCCGCTGTTGCAGCGCTTGATTGATAACCCCGTTACTAAATCGAAGCTTGCGCCGCGTGTGCTCGTGCTCGCGCCAACGCGTGAGTTGGCCGCGCAGGTGGAAGAGTCGGTGCAGGTGTATGGCAAACATACGAACATTACTTCTACCGTAATTTTTGGTGGTGTGGGCATGCCGCAGCAAGTGGCGGCGGTGCGCAAAGGGGTGGATGTGGTATCGTCGTTTATTTTCGAAAGGAAGGACGATCGTTAGGTGAAGTGACGAAATATTTAGTATACAATACACGGAAACGTCAAGAAGGTGGGGATAATGCGGCAAGGTACTTTTCATGTACCGAACAAGTGGCTGGTGTACAAGATACACGGTTCCAAGCATTGATGCCGGACCCTTTACACTTTTTAGGTGTCACCAAGATACACAACTTTATTAGTATGTCCGATATGAAGTACAATGCCATTGTCAATAGTGGTATTAAAATAGTGAATCGGGTCGAGATACCACCAGACATGGTCCCCGATGATGCGATGGTTGAAATCACGGCCAAAGTGTATCACGGGTACAATGCCGGACAAGCCTATCAGAATATTGATGAAAATGATCTAAAGAATACTGTGGGGCGTG
>JANMDS010000487.1:0-6736 GCA_031376405.1 Betaproteobacteria bacterium | reverse complement strand
CGTAACCTTGAAGTGCAAGCACCATACCGACGAACAATCCGGAAACACATATGATGACCAGGGAATACACGCCGGCAAAGTAGACTTCACGGACAGTGAGCCCAAACCGCATAAATGCAGAACCCGATTGCAAAAGTATCGCGAGCAAAAATCGGGATATGAAACCAAATCTAGAGACACCTTTTACAACGCGTGCCCCAATAGACTCAATAATTGACGAAAGAGCCATGTGGTCAGATACTCGCTAAGAGCTGAGTACGAAAATCCGGCGCGCCGACATGAAATGGAACGGGGCCGTCTGGCAAGCCATCCACAAATTGCCGTACAAACGGATCTTTAGAGTTCCGAATCTGCTCTGGATTGCCTTGGGCCACAACCACGCCGTCCGAAATGAAATAAATATAGTCAACGATCTTCAACGACTCAGACACATCGTGACTGACCAATACCGAAGTAAGCCCTAAGGTGTCGTTTAGCTTGCGAATGAGTTGTCCGACCACCGACAAGGAGATTGGGTCGAGGCCAGCGAACGGTTCATCGTACATCACTAACTCTGGGTCTAACGCGATCGTCCGGGCGAGCGCTACGCGACGTGCCATACCGCCTGAGAGCTCGGACGGTTTTAGGTTGGCGGTGCCGCGCAATCCAACCGCATTGAGCTTCATTAACACTAGATCGTTTATAAGACGTTCCGACATTTTTGTATGCTCGCGCATTGGGAACGCAATATTTTCTGCCACCGTCAGGTCCGTAAAGAGCGCGCCGAACTGAAAAAGCATTCCCATTTTCGAACGAAGAGCGAATAAGTCGGCTTTACTTAGCTGAGGCACGGATTTCTCTTCGACTCGGACGTCCCCAGAGCTGGGCCGCTCTTGACCGCCGATGAGCCGCAATAGAGTTGTTTTACCGCAGCCAGAACCGCCCATAATGCCGACGACGCTACCTCGGGGAACGTTCAGCGAAATGCCTTTAAGGATCGATCGGTCACCGTAGCTGAACGATACGTTCTCAATCTCAATTAAATTTTGTTTGGTCAAGCTCTACACCGTAACGTAACATTCTTTCCACTCCGATTGTAAAGCTTGAATGCGAAGCGTGAATTTCCCGAGCGCGGCTTACTCTCTGAAGTAAGAAAACACCTGCTAGTTTGGCAGAATTTGAAGCGTTTCAGTAAATACCTGCGGCGCAAAAACGGCACTTTCAGCGGAATATCTCTCAGGAATTGTATGTTCCGAAAACGAAACATATACGATTCTGAATAACATCCGAATCTTATTTAGACGTGCGAATAAAAAAACGGGGCAAAGCCCCGTTTTTCGTAAACATTTAGTGTAACGGTTACGCTTGTTTGCGAGCGCGAAGACCAAGACCGACCAGACCCAAGCCTAAAAGGTATGCGAGGCCAGGAACTGGAACCTTGCCGCTACCGCTGCCTGGGTTACAGTTAGTACCGTTGTACCCACCGCCAACGTTATTTCCTGCTTGACCGCCAGTAGCAGTTCCAGTCTGGGTCGTTTTGTTTCCGCAGCCGCCTGTGTCGTACCAGCTTTCGTTAACCTTGCCAACGTTGGAAACTGCATAGTTACCGGCAGTACCCGTGTAAGCAAACTTGTTAGTCGCATTCTGATCAAACCAGTGGAACCAAACTCCAACATTTGAAGCGAAATCGCCGCCTTTCCAAGCGCCTTGACCAGCCGCTGCGCCGTTAGGATCGTAGGCATTCGCGCTTGCAATATTTAAGGTGAATTGCACAGATTGATAGTCAGCTGTACAGCTCGACGTTTTCATCGCACAACCGCCAAGCGTGATGATGTTGTCTTTAGAACCGAAGCTTGCTCCACCGCCGTTGGTTGGTGAACCATCGTAAGTGGCTGTAGAAACACGATTGATACCCGTTGCCCAGTCGATGTAGTAGATCGGCGTCTCGCCACCGGATGCACTAGGCATCGCGCCGTCGGAGAGCACCAACCAAGCACCCTCAGGGGCACCATCGGAGCTTGTATTAAACCACTTCGCAAATACTGTTAAATCTTGCGTGTTTTCGTTGTAGGTGAACGACATTGCAGTAGAGTGGCGCAATGGGTCGCTGCTACCGCCCGCTACACCAGATCCTAGATTTCCTGTTCCGCCGGTCCAAGTGTAGGTAGCCGCCCCGGCAGCCATGCTGGCTGCGGCGAACGCAACGGCAACGGCTTTAACTAGTTTGTTCATTTGCTTCATCGCTTTTATCCTCTTAGGGTAAATTTTGAATTTGATGCTCATACAAAGCATGTAGCGTGCCAAAAATTAAAAGTTAATTTATTCAATGACTTGAAAGTGTACATGCAGATTTTTGTGACCCGAAATGTAAAGCAATCCGACACTGCAATCTGTGATTTGGGACACGTTTTCTAAGAATTTGACTTCGATTGGCCAATGGAACGCACAATTTCGAGCAATCTGCCTCCAACATCGCGGTCGGCGCACGGAAGTGCGCAAATCGCCACCAACTGCTCCGTTGGCGGTGAGACAATCCCACCCGTTTTTAATCGGTCAGCGAGTCGAGCGACCTGCCGTTGCATACGTTCGTTTTGGCTCAGTCCGCTGGACTGAATGCCTATTGCATCTTCAAGATTGAGGATCAGTTTGTTGCGCTCGGTTGTGGACTTAGTGACTAGTGCGGCAAACTTTGCCCTCCCAGCTTCACTTTGCTTTAAAGCGGCTTCGGCGACCGCCCGACGTGCGACCAACTTTTGCTTCCATGCGGGTGGTAATTTTTCTAACGCGCTCCAATGCTCCTCCCACAATGCGGGTTCAGGCGCTGTGCCTTCGAGTGCATGCGCGTCCCAAATAGCGCATGCATCTTCTACCTTGCAAAGTGCCTGAAGTTGAATAAGCCCCTTGTTTCGGTCTGCATTCCGAAGACTATCCCGTAAAGCGCGCAAAGTCCGATCAAATCGATCGGCCAATTTGCGTTCGTGGTCACGGCCTGCATCTCCAAGCTCCGCCCAGCGCTTTGGAGCCTCATTAATTGCGCTCCGGATTGCCTTTTCGTCACCGGAAGATTGCAGAGCCGAGAATTGCTCAATTAACGCGGTTTTTTTAGCAACGGCATCGCCGGAGGCGCTTGAACGGGCATCACGCTCTTTGCCGAGGGTGTCAAAAACGAGATTACACGATTGGCGAAATTCTTCCCAAAGCGCCTGCTCTTGCTTGCGCGGAAGCGGTGTAGCTTTCGCACGCGCTTGCCACGCCAGTTGCGACTCTTTTACCTTCGATACGGCGGCTCCAGCGAGTTTGCCGTCTATAACAAGTGCTTTTACTATCGAAATTAGCTTCTCTCGCTCCGCTACTTCCCCTGATCGCTTCTCTGAGATGCCAGCACGGAGAGGGGCCGTCGCTGAACGCCATAAAGATTCAATCGCGTCTGCTTTGCGGCGGTCGACGTGGCCTAGCGTGCGCCAAAGCGTGTCTTGTTTTGCAAGCCAACCGGATATCGCTTTCCAATCCGGGATCCAGTCAGGCAGGTTGTCGTGCGGGGTTAGCGCAAGTGTCGCGTAGTCCGAAGCTTCCTTAATGGCAGACTCCCTACGTGTGAGCGCCTCTTTGCGCTCAGCAGCCAGCTTGGTGAAGTGCTCGGCAGCAGGCGCGTATGCAATCTCGCATCCGGAATTAAACCGTTCCCATAACGAGCGAGGCGCCGGCGCTTGGGTCTGATCGAGTTGTTTCCATTTGTCGCGAAGCGCTTGTACGGCCTTCGCCAGCTCACCGACACCCAATCCTTGAGTGGGTAGGTTTTCGACTTCCACGCACATTTCTTCGCGTTGCGTGGCGTTTCCAAAAGATTGCCAACGCAACAAATCCCCCAATTGTTGAGACAACCGTCCGAGTCGTTGATTTGTCGGCTTTGGCAGCGCACCGGCCTCAGCGCGTAGAGGTTTTAGTTCATCGCGAATCAGCGCGGCTGCTTGAACTGAACCGCTAGACAGCAACTCCTCTGCCCTGGCAAGCAAGGCATGCAACTTTTGGCGTGCCTCAGATTGCGCTTGGGTGTCGGTAGCTTGCGCGGTTCCGAGTTGCCGCCGATGGCCTTCTAGAAGGTCATCGAAATGCTGTTGACGGATGGCGTCCTTGCCTTCCGCTGGGATTAGGCTCCACCGATCTTCGAACTCTACAAGGCGGGTGGCCTCCAAAACCGGCGGCGCGAAATCCTTGAGCATTTCGTCAGCAGCCGCTTGCGCTGCGAGCGTTACAGAAAGAAGTCGTAGTGCTTCGTTTACACCTGATTTTTCGAGTCTTTCCTTTAAGTCAGGATGGCTCTCGGCTCGGCGCTCAAGCGACGCGTGCGCAGAACGAGCGGTCTCAAGCGTTTCGTCGGTTGAGGCTCCGGATTTTTCAAGCGCTTTCAATAGTTCGAAATCACTTAGCCACTGATTTCGCTCGCGCTGGGTCGACTGCTCGTTTTCGAAACGCTTTTGAATCAGCGATCGCGAGATACTGAAAATATTTTCGAATGGGGCGTTTGGCTGCAGCGCAGCATATCGCCGATCTAGCTCAACCACAGCGCTCAGTATTGGCTCGCGTTTCTCGACCAACGATGCGAGCGCCTCACAAATCGAGCGAGCCTCATCCTCGCGTCCTGCAGCACTTTCTATAGCAGAAATTTTGTCTGCAACATGCTTGGCAACTCCATGGTCTTTCGCACGTGCGCGATCCAGCAGGGCGCGCAGCGCTGGCAGGTCGTGGACCCGCCTCGCCGCTGCGAGTCGTAGTGCTGCGGTCGGTGCAGTTACGGCGATTTCCGCCATTTCAGGCTCGCCACCTAACTCCGGAAGAAACAGTTCGCGCTTTTCGTCGTCGGTATGGGCGAGTATTTCGACAATCCTGGCTCGCAGCGGAAGCTCACATTCTTTCTCGGCGCTCAGCTGGCTAAGCAGCACATTCAAGTTCAGAGTCTTTGCGAACGCCGCCTTTCGAACCGAAGCCGCCGGATCCGACACTAACGCTAGCAACTCAGGGCTGTCTGGCGCCAGCGTTGCGACGGCGAGTTCTCGCTGCTCGGGCTGTGCATGTTGCCACTGGGGTGTTCTATTGAAAAATTTACCTAGCATGCGATGATTGGTGCGAAACGGAGCGAATTCCTACGCTACACGCTTCGACGACCTAAAGTAGACGAAAGACCCCGAATTTTAGGGGGTAAGCGGACTACTGGGCTCTCGATACATCGCTTAGAACAACGGAAGGCACCTTAATCTGCTTCATTGCAACAAACGGGGATCCCTGCTGAAGTCCAAATTGAACAGCTCTAAAGCCACCGTCAATCGCAAACTCAAAGAGTGGTTCATCAAAAATTGTGGAACAGATCTCTCCCGAACTAAGATAAAAGCGGATGCTCGTCGGGTTCTCCCGAGCTCGCGCCGCAATCTTTAACGGTATCGCAGCATCAGGTCGCCCGATACACGCTTCGGTGAAATTCTTCGCGCGTGCGTAGATTCCCGATCCATCGAGTTCGATTCGCTCGCCGCCAGTCGGGAATTCAGAAAGCGACCACTTTCCTTCTTCGGGTGGTGCAACCAATTTTCCAACCACCTGTCCAGGCGGCAACAAAGGCTTATTCGTGTTCGCATCTCTTGTCGCTTCGCCGCCAGGTAACGCGCTTACAACTTTAGGCTCAACAGTAACCTTTGGGGACGCGGAGCCAACGCTTGGAATGAACGATTTGTCAGGCTCCAACTCTTTTAGCTTCCAACCTGCATAGGCTGCAGCAGCGAGAATAGCAAGCGACACGAGAGATATAACCAGATCACTAGATTCGCGCCGACCTGGTCCAATGGGCAAATCCCAATGTCGAACCCGATCTTCTGCGTCGCTCTCAGTTTGCACCTCGTCCACTGCGCTTGTGGGGGGAAACTGTTGCGCCCGATTTTGTTCGCTATTTTTTTTTCGACCAAACATTAGAGGGACTGAACCCAACTCCGGAAAATTGCTGATCCTAAACTATACGATAGAAACGCGAACAAATTTGCGTTTGCCTGCCTGAAGCACAAACCTTGAGCCTGAAATGCACAGCAGCGTGCGGTCACGAATTGCTTCCCCGTCAATGCGTAAGCCTCCACCTTCAATAAGCCGATTGGCCTCACTGGTTGAGCCAGATAGCCCTACCTGCTTGGCAAGCGCGCCGATGCCGATCCCCGCGCCTCCTGTTTGAATTTCGACTTCTGGCATGCTTTCAGGCATTACGCCGTCGCGAAAACGAGATTCGAATTTCTCGAGCGCGCGCTCAGAATCCGGCACGCTGTGGTAACGAGATACGAGCTCTTTGGCGAGTGCTACTTTCGCATCACGCGGGTGCGCGTCCCGTTTCAATGTTGAGATCTCGTTTTCTGATCTAAAGCTCAGTAACTGGAAATAGCGCCACATCAATGTATCGGAGATGCTCATGAGTTTTCCAAATATTTCTTCTGGACTCTCGGCAATGCCGATATAGTTGTTCTTGCTTTTACTCATTTTTTCGATCCCATCAAGACCTTCGAGTAATGGCATCGTTATTAGGCATTGCGGTTCCTGCCCATAGTGTTTTTGCAGTTCCCGCCCTACCATGAGGTTGAACTTTTGATCTGTTCCTCCCATTTCGATGTCTGACTTAAGCGCTACGGAATCGTACCCTTGCACAAGCGGATAAAGTAATTCATGGATCGATATCGGTTGATTTTCAGCCCAACGCTTTTTAAAATCATCGCGTTCCATGAGGCGTGCT
>JANMDS010000480.1:0-6726 GCA_031376405.1 Betaproteobacteria bacterium | reverse complement strand
ACAATCGAGCAAGCGCGAAGGGGGATCATCGAAATCCCCGCGCAAGATAGCGTGCAGAGCGGTGTCGGATTGATCTCCGGCTGGTCTTGCATCGCAGCCAATGTAGAAATTTCTATCGATGGTGGTGCGCGCATTGCGGTGCCCTCGGAATCCCCTCGCGGAGATGTGGAAAGTGTTTGTGCGCATCCTAATGCAGGTTTTGGGTTGCTCACAAATTTCAACACGATGAGCGAGGGCGAACACACGATTCAGCTCTACGTGAAAGGTGCCCCACTTGGAGATTTGCGTAAATTTAAAGTAGTGAAGCCGCAGGGAGAATTCGCGCGGGGGCTTGTCAAGCAGGTAACCGTAGCCGATTTTCCCGTCCCTGGCAAAACCACTACGCTTGATTGGCGCGAAGGTGAACAGCGGTTTGGGATTAAGGAGGTGCGTTAAATTTGGTCTGAGTTTCCCCTATTAAGCTCAAATTAGACCCTTTTCCAGCATCAAAACCTGCGGCGCAAAAACGGCATTTTTAAGGAGATATCTCCCAAAAACTGCCGTTTTTGCGCCGTAGGTTTTTGCTACTTTTTGATTGAAAAATTGACCTGCACCTGCGGCGCGAAGGGCGCAGCGCCGAAGGGGGAAAAGTTGATAGGAGCGGGGGGGAGTGGCACGGGGATTTGGTAGTCGTGGTTCACTTGCTTTTTGTTGTAGTCGATGCCGCTGGCTTTAGCGAACTCATCGAGCGTGCGCGTGGTGCCTAAGCCATACGCGCCTTTTAGTGTTTGCGAGTAGAGTAAGTGCACCATGCGTTGCTCCGCGCGGGCTTGCAACTCGCCCCAGCGAAAGTCGCGCATCGCATCTTCGTCGGGCGACCAATGGACGATTTCTTTGCCACCCCCTTCTTTGTAGAGATGAAGCATGGGCATGGTGGGCGGGTGCCAAATGTCCCAGCCGCGCGTCCACGCCCGCACCGCTAAATTTTGCTCTTCGCCGTGGAAGTACAGCCACGGATCGTACGGCGCATCTTGCAAAAGCGAGCCTTCCGCAAAGAGGCAACCCGCGCCTAAGTGGTAGCCAGGAATGCGCGATTTAGATGCCACGGGCACAGCGCGAAACATCATCACTGGGGTAGCGCTCGTTAATTTTGCTTCGGGGTTGGGGCGGAGCACGAGCGTATCGGTTGGGCTGCCTGCCGTTTCGGGTTGTCCGTCTTTAAACACGAATGCGCCGGGGTAGGTGGTTAAGATTTGCCTTGGATGCCCCGCTTGCAACGAGGCGGCGACGTGCTCTTGCACGAGCTGTACGTCCCAACCTTTTTGAAACCACATGTGGGAATCAATTTGCAGCAAATATTTTTCACCCGACCATAGCGAGTAGGCGAGGGCGCGAGCCCAGCAGGGGCCACGGGCGAAGCGCGGATGCAAGTGCACGTAGCGTACGTGCGAGGCCCATGGCATCGCACGGGTGGAGTCACGCTGCGAATCTACGCACTGATCAACCACCGAAAAAAATAATCGCTCGGGGTGTGTCGCATTCTTCCAGGCGCTATCAATCGTCCACCACAAATACGGATCTTGGTAGGCCGCTACGCTTATAAAAATTGAGGGGTTGCTCATCGTCCCATGCTCGTGCGCACCCGATGGAGCACATCGGGGTAGTCAGAAATTAAGCCGTCCACGCCCCACTCAATGAGGCGGCGCATTGTTGCTTCGTCGTTTACCGTCCAGGGAATGATTCTGAGCCCATGCGACTTTGCGTCGGCGATATTTGCCTGCGTTAAATCTTGAAAATTGGGCGACCACACTTTCCCACCGGCGGCTTTAATGGTAGCGGGAACGGAGCCTTTGAAGTCATCGACATCGAAGCCCGCGAGCCAAGGTGACGGCCCTGGTTTGCCACGCTGCACCGTTTCGTTAACCCCTTGTTCGTTGCTTAGGTACACCGTTACGATGTGGGGTGCGATCCGTTGGGTGAGCGCGAGCGTGCGCCAATCGAAGGATTGAATGGTCACTCGATCCGATAATTGCGCGTGCTCAATTTCTTGGAGCAGTGCTCGCACGAAAGGTTCTGGTGGCAACGTTTCAGTCGGAGCGAGTGGGGAGAGCTTCGTTTCTACGTTGAAGCATATCGGTAGGTTAGTGCAGGATTTCGCCTGCTTAAACCGCGCGAAAACTTCGGTGAGCTTTGGTGCACGCACGCCGTCGCGCCCTTGTTGCTGCGGAAAATTTTTACCGTAGGTGCTCGCTGCATTTACCCGCCCAACATCAAAGCGTTGCAAAGCGTTCCACGTGAGCGTGTTTACTGCGGGGCCGCGAGCGGTTAAAAAACTGCCGCTTTCATCGCGCGTAGCATCGGGGTTGAGCGTGCGGTCGTGGTACACGGCCACCACACCGTCTTGCGTCACCCCGACATCTAACTCCAACGTATCCATGCAGTGCGCGAGTGCTATATCGAAGGCGACAAGCGTATTTTCAGGCGCAAGCCCGCGCGCGCCGCGATGCCCTTGGGCATCGAAGCGAGTCGTAGCGCAGCCGCTTACAAAAAGCACAGCAACCACCCAACACAAAGCGCGGGATTTCATCATCACATTTTTAACGGTTCGCCGTATACGCGTTGGTGGATTTCGAGCAACTGTGCGCGCGTAAATTTATGGTTTTGCGGACCGCGTGAGGCGATTTTGAGTGCGCCTAAGACGCTGGCGAGCCGGGCGGATTGGATAAGCGACCAGCTACGTGAAATGCCGTAGAGCAAGCCTGCGCGGTAGCTATCGCCACAGCCGGTGGGGTCCACTAATTTCTCGGCGGGCACAACGCTTACTTCCGAAATCATACCGCCTTCGTAGACGCGCGAGCCTTCGCCTCCGAGCGTGACTACGATACCTTTTAGCTGTGGGGCAAACGCCTCAACGCTTACGCCGGTTTTGTCTTCGATGAGACTCGCCTCGTAATCGTTCACGGTTAAATAGCTGGCCTGCCGAATCATCGTTTTTAAATCTTCTGCAGAAAGTGCAGGCAGGGCTTGGCCCGGATCGAAAATAAACGGCACACCCACCTTCGCAAGCTGTGCGCAGTGCCGCAACATCCCGTCACGGCCATCGGGGCTCACAATGCCGAGTGCCAAGTTGCCAATCGCTGCGGCGTCATTTTCATGAGAGTGAAACATCGCACCGGGGTGGAAAGCAGTAATTTGGTTATCGTTTAAGTCGGTGGTGATGTGGCATTGGGCGCTATAACTATCGGGGACGACCCGTAAGCCCTCGGTGTCGATATTAAGTGCGGCAAAGCGGGCCTGGTAGTCGCCCGCGTCTTCCCCCACGGTAGCCATCACGATGGGGTGGCCGCCAAGCATTTTCAAGGTGTAGGCAATGTTCGCTGCGCAGCCGCCCCATTCGCGTTTTAAGTTCTCTACTAAAAATGAGACGTTTAAATGATGGGTTTTCTCGGGCAGAATGTGGTCGCCGAAACGTCCTGGAAACACGCAAATCGTGTCGTATGCCACTGAGCCACAGATGAGAATGCGAGGTTCTGCCATGTTCTTCACGTTTATGAATTGAAGACATTAGTTTAGCTGGGCTAACATCGGGCAATGAATATAGAAGACACCGCACACGCTCTGGGCTACGGGGGCCTTATTCCTTTCGTGGGCCTTGCCTTGGTATCTACCGAAACCATCGCCTTCCCTGGACTTACCGCCGTCGACGCTCTTGCCGGGCTTATCTCTTACGGTGCCATTATCGTGAGCTTCATGGCCGCGCTGCATTGGGCACATGCGCTTTTCGCGCCGTGGTCTTCGCCTACGGTTGCGCCAAAAGTGCTGTTATGGTCGGTGATTCCCGCGCTAGCGGCTTGGGTAGCAATCTGGCAGCTGCCGGCTCGCTCTGCGCTGCTCGTCCTGGCTACTACCTTAGCAGCTATTTTGTATGTGGACCACTGCATGCGCAGTGAGCAATGGTATCCGCGCTGGTTTTGGACATTGCGCAAGCACTTAACGTGCGTTGCAGCGCTAAGTTTGGTCTTCGCGGCGTTTGCCTAAACGCCCAAAGATCGGGGGGATAAATTAGCCCCGCTTCGAGAACTCTTTAACGATATGCTGTTGCCGACGGGAGACGGGCAGCCGCTCCTTGCTCGATTTCAATACGACCGTCCAGGTGCTTTCCTCGTCGCCATCGCCTTTTTCGAAGCCTACGATTTGATCGCGGGCGATGAGGCTGTTGCGATGGGTGCGTACAAACTTCTCGCCGTACTCTTCTTCGAGCCGGTTGAGCGAGTCTTCTAGCAAATATTCGCGTTCGAGCGTTTTGATCGCAATGTATTTATTGTCGGCACGGAAGAAAAGCACATCTTCAATAGGCACCAACATTACGCGGCCGCGCTCTGTTACAGACAGAAAACGGCGAGCGGATTTGGGAATACCCTCAACCTGGGTAGCGGTAATGGGGTGTACTTTTTGCAATGCGCCGATAAGCCGTTCAAGCCGAACGGGTTTCATGAGGTAGTCTATGGCGTGCAGCTCGAACGCTTTAACCGCGTAGTCGTCGTAGGCCGTCACAAAAATGACCCCAGGTGGTGTGGGCAGCTTGAGTAAGTGTTGGGTGCACTCAAGTCCAGTCATATCGGGCATTTGAATGTCCATCAGCACCACATCAGGGGCCACCGTGCCTTGACACAGGGTTAGGCCCTCGATGCCTGTGGCGGCTTCGCCCAAAATCATATGGGGCACGGCAGAGCGCGCGTCTTCAAGAAGCTCAGCCATCCTGCGGCGTGCTGGAGCTTCGTCATCGACGATGACTATGCGAAGCGGTTGACTCATCTTTCAGTTCCTTCGAGTGATTGCTACGGGTGCTTTCAATGCTCTCCGGTAGGGCATGGTAACCCTGACTTCATAGACGTTGCCTCTTATAGTTTGTTGCAACGTTCCCTCTAAATCGAAGTGTAGCTTTAATCGCTCCCGGATGTTGCCAACCGCCATATTGTTTCCCCTACTGCGGCGCTGGTTGTTGTCCCCGAGAAACGGGTTAGATACAACCATTGTGAGCTGCTCACGCCTTGAAAAAATATTGATCACCACATCGCCACCCTGCGGGGCAGGCTCTATCCCGTGGTAAACCGCGTTTTCCAAAAGCGGCTGCAGCAATAGCGGCGGCACCAAAGCGTCGCCTGGCATATTGTCGATGTACCACTTGACGCGCAAGCGTTCGGCTAGGCGCATTTTTTCAAGTGCCAAGTATTGATTGGCCAGGGTGACCTCCTCGCCCAAATGCGTAAGCTCTCGGTTGTCTTTCATGAGTGCTCGATACAAATCTGCCAAATCGAGGAGCGCGGTTTCAGCTTTGCGCGGCTCGCTGCGCACCATGGAGGCCACGGCATTTAAGCTATTAAACAAAAAATGCGGGCGGATTCGGGCCTGTAAGGCCTGTAGGCGGGCAATATCAAACGCTGGTGAGCGCGCCCGCGTCTCGAGAGCGAGATAGCCCCAGAGCACCGCGGTGGATAGCCAGGCCAGCAGTAGGGTTTCAAGCAGTGCATAGCCCAGCGCACCCACCGCAACTGCTGTTAACAACGTGAACGCCGTGACAAGCAGGAGACTGAGGCCGACGACCCACTGAATGGGCCAGCGGGTAATCCACTGCGCGGCCAATGCCAAGGTTCCAACGGTCAAAAAGAAAATTGGCATCACCAACCCCACTGTGCGGGCAAACTCCCGGGGCACACCCAGAATATCACTACGGTTGAGCGCCATGAAAAACCCGCCTACTCCGATGAGTCCGACGAGCCGAAGCAACAGACCCAAACTACGGAAATCGGGCACCCCAGCGCGAGGTCGGTCGGCTACAATGGGATCCTTCTGCGAGGGCTGCGCAATGGTGGCTTTCGTGCGGAATGCACGGTTTGCAACCAGATTGACCCGAATTGGGCTTCGCTTAAATTTCATCGCATGAACTATAACCCTTTGCAGAACAAAAGTGCCGCGTGGTCTGGGCGCTTTTCAGAGCCGATGTCGGCTTTAACGCAACGCTACACCGCGTCCATCGGTTTTGATTGGAAGCTGTGGCCGCACGACATCGCAGGCTCATTGGCCCACGCTCAGATGCTCGCTAAGGTCGGCGTATTGAGTGAAGCCGATCTTGCTGCGATTGAAAAAGGCATGGGTCAAATCAAAAACGAAATTGAAGCGGGGACGTTTGATTTCAAACTCGAGCTCGAAGATATCCACCTCAATATCGAAAACCGGCTCACCGAAATTGTGGGAGATGCCGGCAAACGGCTGCACACGGGGCGCTCTCGCAACGATCAAGTTGCGCTCGACGTGCGGCTCTACACCCGCGCCGCGCTTGACGATTGGCTCACGCTCCTGCGGGCTACGCAAAAAGCGTTCGTTGAGCTGGCCGAGCGCGAGGCCGATACCATCATGCCTGGCTTTACGCACATGCAAGTAGCCATGCCGGTCACGTTTGGCCACCACATGTTGGCCTACGCAGAAATGCTTGAGCGCGATGCCCAGCGCTTTATCGATGCCCGCAAGCGAGTGAATGTGCTGCCCCTAGGTGCGGCGGCCTTGGCGGGTACCACGTTCCCCATTGATCGTGAATTCGTTGCAAAGCAGTTGGGCTTTGAAGCGGTTGCCCAAAACTCGCTCGATGCCGTGAGTGACCGCGATTTTGTGATTGAAGTGATTCATGCTGCATCGCTCATGATGATGCATCTGTCGCGCTTTGCCGAGGAAATGGTGTGGTGGATGAAC
>JANMDS010000459.1:0-1712 GCA_031376405.1 Betaproteobacteria bacterium | reverse complement strand
ACCTGTTGCTGTAAACCCCCAACGTAAGTTGCGGGGTTTTTTTGCGCACCCACGATTCGTACGAGTGTTCCGATGAGCCTGATTCCTACCACCACGCCTGCCTTACTTGCCTTAGCCGACGGAACTGTTTTTCGCGGGCGGTCTATCGGTGCTTTGGGGCAATCGTCGGGCGAAGTGGTGTTCAATACTTCGATCACGGGCTACCAAGAAATCTTGACTGATCCCTCTTATTGTGGGCAGATGGTCACGCTTACGTATCCGCACATTGGCAACACCGGCGTGAACGCCGAAGATGCCGAGGCTCGCAAGATTTTCGCATCCGGCTTGATCGTTCGGGATTGCCCTGAGGTGTACTCCAACTTTCGCGCGGAAGAATCCTTGCCTGCCTATCTGGCGCGTAACGGCATCGTCGCGATTGCGGATATTGATACCCGCAAACTCACGCGCTTGCTGCGTGAAAAAGGCGCGCAAAATGGCTGTATTCAAGCTGGCGTGTTGGATGAAGCCAAAGCGATTGCCGCTGCAAGCGCCGCGCCCACGATGGCCGGTCAAGACTTAGCAAAAGTGGTCTCAATCGAAAAAGCCTACGATTGGAGTGGCAGCACATGGGCGCTCGGCGCAGGCTACGGCACGCTTGCCGACGCGAAATTTCATGTGGTGGCCTACGACTTCGGCGCGAAGCACAATATATTGCGCATGTTGGTCGAGCGTGGTTGTAGGCTTACTGTCGTGCCTGCGCAAACGAGCGTGAGCGAAGTGTTAAAGCTCAAGCCCGACGGCGTTTTTCTCTCCAACGGCCCCGGGGATCCAGAGCCTTGCACCTATGCAATTGCCGCGATTAAGGAAATTTTGTCAGCGAAAGTGCCTACGTTCGGCATCTGCTTAGGCCATCAGCTCTTGGGTTTGGCGAGCGGCGCAAAAACAGTGAAGATGAAGTTTGGTCACCACGGCGCTAACCATCCGGTGAAGGATCTAGACACCCAACAGGTGCTCATCACCAGCCAAAACCATGGCTTCGCTGTGGATGAAAAAACCTTGCCTGCAAACGTTCGCATCACCCATAAATCGCTCTTTGACGGCACACTGCAAGGCATCGCCCGCACTGACGTTCCCGCGTTTTCCTTCCAAGGCCACCCCGAAGCTTCGCCGGGACCACATGATATTGGTTATTTGTTTGATCGGTTTGTGAAGATGATGGTGAGCGCGAAGTGAACCGCATCTTCGTCATCCGCCACGGTGAAACCAACTGGAACCGCGAAGGCCGTTTTCAGGGGCAGCTCGATATTCCCTTAAATGAAACAGGGCGTTCGCAAGCGTTTGCAGTAGCGGAAGCCATCGCGAAATGTAAACCAGAAGTATTGTGGAGCTCCCCGCTCATGCGCGCGCGGGACACCGCAGGGGCCATCGCAGCCCGCACCGGATTGGATTTACATTTTGACAATGAATGGCGTGAGCGGGGCTACGGCGTGCTCGAAGGCTGCACGTATCAAGAGTGGAACGCGCGCGACCCCAAAGGTTACGCACTCTATAAAACCAACGACCCCGATTACGCCCCTGAAGGTGGTGAAACTGGGCGCGGTTTTTATGAACGCAGCGTGGCGGCATTCCAGGTGCTCGCCGAAAAATCTGGCGAGAGCGCGTGCATTGTCACCCACGGCGGTGTCATTTCCGCTTTGTATCGTTGGGTGAGCGGGTTGCCGCTTTCGTCGCCC
>JANMDS010000406.1:0-6468 GCA_031376405.1 Betaproteobacteria bacterium | reverse complement strand
GACGGATTGCAGAAACTAAGGGACAGATGACGATGCGCCTTACATCTGCTTGAAAAGCGGATAAAACTGACGGCTAATAGCCACTTTCTCTTTGGTTCCCCGCAACACCAAGTAGTGCTTTTCTGCGCCCTCGCGCAAGATGGTGTCGATGCGCTGGGTGTTCACGATCGTGCTTCGGTGCACCTGCCAAAAGTGTTCGGGGTCGAGTCCGTCAAGGAGCTCTTTAAGCGGCGTGCGAATGAGCACCTCTTGCGTTGCTGTCACCACGCGGGTGTACTTCATATCGCTTTGAAAGAATACGACATCGCTTACGGGAAACATCCGAATATCGTTACCAACCAACGCCTTTATCCACTTCAAGCGCTCGATTTCTGGGTTTACGGTTTGCCCTTTTCGCATCTCGTGCAACGCTGGAAACACATCGGGCGGGGCAGTGCCCGCACTGGTGCGCTCGCGGATGCGGCGCAGCGTCAGTTCCATGCGGTCTTGTTCGAGCGGCTTGAGCAAATAATCCACCGCGCCGCGATCAAACGCTTGCACCGCGAACTGATCGTAAGCAGTGACGAACACCACGTGCGCCCGTTCGCCGATTTCAGCCGCCACTTCCAAGCCGGTAAAGCCAGGCATTCGAATATCGAGAAACACGACATCGGGCTGATGTTCTTCGAAGAGCTCGAGCGCTGCTTTGCCATTTTCAGCCTCCGCCACCAGCTCCAACTGATCGGGAAAAGCCAGCACCATATCGCGCAAGCGTTCGAGCATCAAAGGTTCATCGTCGGCGATAAGTGCGCGCAGCGGGGTCATGTGCAGTTTCCTTTTACGAGTTGGTTTCAATCGGCGGCAAGGTGTTGGGCAAACGCAATACCGCCTTAAACCCCACAGGAGTATTTGTGCCCAACTCTAATTGCGCCCGCCCAGCATAAATTGCCTGTAGACGCTCAGAAATATTAGCAAGCCCAAGGCCGGATCCGACCTCTTTTTGAGCTGTTGTGTTGAGTCCTAGCCCGGTATCGGCAACGGTGAGCTTAAGCATTTCACCTTCCCGTTCCGCGACGACATCAATCCTCCCGCCGTCCATGCTGGGTTCAAGTCCATGCTTAATGGCGTTTTCAACTAAGGTCATCAACATCGCCGGTGGGACGTTAATTTCGGCTACTTCCGGCGCGATGTGAATATCGTACGCGAGCCGTTTGCCCATTCGGGTTTGCATAATGGCGAGATACGCGCCTACAAACTCACACTCGCGGGCGACTGTGGCGGATTCTTGTCGCATCGAAGGGATGGCAAGGCGTAAAAATCGAATGAGGTGCCCGATTAACCTAGCCGCATTCGGTGCGCCTTTTTCTGAAAGCTGCTGAGCTGCTGCCAGCGAATTGAACAAAAAATGCGGCTCGATTTGCGCTTGCAACATGCGCAACTTTGTTTCAGAAAGTTGCCGTGAAAGCTCGCTTTCTTTCTTCTCAACAGAGAGTTGTTTGTTCGCGGTTGCAAGCTCTTTATTGCGTCGCCCGACCCACAACGTAATGATTCCCGCGTAAAGCGCAGCGGCAGAAATGCCACCAAATAGCGTCCAGCGAAAACGGGAATAAAACATTTGCGTAGGGTCTGCGCCGTAATAGCGATCAAGCACTGCATAGACTGCGAACGTCAACAATACGACGAGCATCGCTGCGCCCGGAACGAGCCACATTAACGCGCCCTTTAACCGCTGCGCACCCAACAAAATGGGTGCGCAAATGATGCCCAGCGCGATGAGGCCAAGGTTAAAGGTTGTCCAAACTTCAATAAATGAAAAATCAGGAAATTTTCGTACTGTCCATATCGCGAGCACGATGGTAAGCGGTATGATGGCAAACAGCGCGCGCCATAACCAGGACGGAATTTGTCGAGCGCGCTGCGCCATCAGTGCGCCAAGAATGCGCGAATCTGGCGCTCAATGCCAGCCGGATCGAGCCCAGCTTCGTGCATCAAAATCGCAGGATCGCCCTGGTCGATAAAGGAGTCCGGTAACCCGATATGCAGCATTTTTTTGCTCATACCGGCCGCACTCAGTGCTTCAGAAACCGCGCTGCCCGCACCGCCTTGGATGGCATGATCTTCGATGGTAATGAGGCAATCCGCCGTTGCTGCTAGATCTTTCAATAACGTCACATCGAGTGGTTTAACAAAACGCATATTCACAAGCGTGGCGTCCAGATTGTTCGCAGCAGATTTTGCTGCGTGGAGCAAAGTGCCAAACGCAAGAATCGCTATTTTTGCAGCGCCCGTGCGCACGATTTCGCCTTTGCCAATCGGCAGCGGCGTGAGCGGCCCGTCCATCGGCGCGCCGATACCCGCGCCGCGTGGGTAGCGCACAGCGGTTGGGCCGTTGTACCGATAGGCGGTGGTGAGCATAGCGCGGCATTCGGCTTCGTCGCTGGGGCACATTACGACGATATTGGGTAAGCATCGCAAAAACGCAATATCAAAACTGCCTGCGTGCGTAGGCCCATCCGCGCCCACTAAGCCCGCGCGATCAATCGCGAACACAACCGGCAAATTCTGCAGAACCACGTCGTGCACCAATTGATCGTAGGCGCGCTGCAGGAACGTAGAGTAAATGGCAACGATGGGCTTAATCCCTTCGCACGCCAATCCGGCGGCGTACGTTACGGCGTGTTGCTCAGCAATGCCAACATCGAAATAGCGCGTGGGAAATTGCTTGGAAAACTCCACCATGCCTGAGCCTTCGCGCATCGCTGGCGTGATGGCTACAAGCTTGTCGTCCACCGCCGCCATGTCGCAGAGCCATTGCCCGAACACATCAGAGAAAGTAGGCTTGCCTGGCGGCTTGGGGATGATGCCAACGGTGGGGTCAAATTTCGGTACACCGTGATAGAGAATCGGATCGGCCTCGGCCTTCTCATAGCCACCACCTTTTTTGGTGACCACATGCAACAGCAGTTGCCCTTCGCGATCTTTCACTTTGCTGAACGCATCCACGAGAAGCAACACATCGTGCCCATCCATCGGGCCGATGTAGTTAAAACCAAACTCTTCGAACAACGTGCCCGGTACAACCATACCTTTCAAATGCTCTTCCCAACGCGCGCCAAAGCGGTCAAGCTGAAATTTCGAGAGCATTTTTTCACCAACGCGGCGAATCGTGTTGTAGCTGTTCGACACCAACAATCGGGCCAAATAATTATTGAGCGCACCGACCGGTTCGCTGATCGACATATCGTTATCGTTCAGCACCACGAGAAGCGGGATGTCCATCGCTCCGGCGTTGTTGAGCGCTTCAAACGCCATGCCCGCGCTCATGGCACCATCGCCAATGATCGCTACGCTGCGTTGCTTTTTGCCCAGCAACTTTGCCGCCACGGCCATGCCGAGCGCGGCGGAAATGGAGGTAGAAGAGTGCGCCACTCCAAAGGCATCGTATTCGCTTTCTTTGCGCGTGGGGAAACCCGAGAGCCCTTCCCACATCCGCAGTTTGGCCATGCCCGCGCGCCGACCCGTCAAAATTTTGTGTGGGTAACACTGATGACCTACGTCCCACACCAAGCGATCGTTCGGGGTATCAAAAGCGTAGTGCAGCGCAACGGTAATCTCAACTGCGCCTAAGTTAGAGGCGAGGTGCCCGCCAGTGCTCGCGACCGAATACAAAATGAATTGCCGCAGTTCCTCGCACAATTGCGGCAATTGCCCGCGCGCGAGTTTTCGCAAATCGGCGGGGGTGTTAATCGTATCCAGCAACGGCGTGGCGATCATGCGCTCGGAGGCTAACGGGGATGGCAAAAGCGATGATACGGGTTTTGCGTCGTTTCTTGGTAGCGCATCCCGGTTCAGAGCGTGGTCCATAGCGTCCTTTCAATTGATTCAGTACTTGCGGCGCAAAATTTCATCGGCCAACCCGTGCAACACATCTGCCTTTGCACCCAGCGGCGCCAACGCCGCGTGTGCAGCGAGCGTGAGTGCTTCCGCGCGCGCTTTTGCCCCGGCTAAGCCCATGTGCGAAACAAACGTGGGTTTGTTTTGTGCGGCATCTTTTCCAGCTGTTTTGCCTAAAACGACTGCATCGCCTTCTACATCCAACACATCATCTACTACTTGAAATGCCAAACCAAGCGTATCGCCATAGCTTCGCAGTGCGGCGAGCGTTTGCGGGTTCACTTCGTTCCCGCAGGCAGCGCCCATCATCAGCGCTGCGGTAATGAGCGCTCCCGTTTTGCGTTGATGCATGGCTTCTAATTCCGGCAACGAAAGCGCTTGGCCCACCGCCGCCAAGTCGATGGCCTGACCGCCTGCCATGCCCGCCGCCCCGGAAGCCACCGCCAACTGGGAAACGATGCGCACCCGCCGTTCATCGGAAACCGGCGTGTTCGCCAACACCTCAAACGCCAGCGGTTGTAAGGCATCGCCCGCCAACATCGCGGTGGCCTCGCCAAACTTGATGTGGCATGTAGGCTGCCCGCGCCGCAGTACATCATCGTCCATACACGGCAAATCGTCGTGCACGAGCGAGTAGGCGTGAATCATCTCTACCGCTGCCGCGACATGATCGAGCGCAGCTTCACTCGCTCCACACGTATGCGCAGCCGAATACGCAAGCAGCGCACGTATGCGCTTACCCCCGCCGAGCGTGGCATAGCGCATGGCGGTATGCAAATCGGTCGGTACCGCATTCGCATCGGGGAGGAAACGCGCTAATGCAACTTCACAGCGGGCGCGCTGCGAAGTTGCCCAATTTGAATAATCGAAACTCACTGGTTATCCAGCTCCAGTGTTTTCAACATATCGCCATCGAGCACTTTAAGCTTGGCTTCGGCGGCAGCGAGCTGCTCCTGGGCAAACTTAACGAGCTCTACGCCGCGCTGGTAGCTGGCGAGCGACGCATCCAGGGGCATCTCGCCCGATTCCATGTTCGCCACCAGTGCTTCGAGCTCGGCAACGGCCTGCTCAAAACTCTTCGGTGCGTCTTTGCTTGGGTTGGAGGATTTAGCCATAACCAGCAGTTTACGACCTTAACTATGGAATAATCGCTCTACAGGTCAACGCGCAGCGAAACGGCGCGTTGATTCCAATTGGTTCCGGCCTTAACCTACCGCGTAATGTCTCGAAATACCACGACAAAACGCATTGGGGGCGGCCGACTTAATGGTACTCACCGCGACTGTGCGGGTCTATTGTTGGGTTGGTTCGATGTCACATATCCCTTCTGCCGGAGAGCTTGCTCTCGATTTTTCCACGCAACTGCCCGTGAAGAGCTACTTCAGCGAGGCAACGCTTGCGGCTGAGCAAAATTTGCTCTTTGCAAAAGGCCCGCGTTATGTTGGCCACGAGCTTATGGTGCCCGAGCGTGGGGACTATTTCGCCCTCAAACAAGAAAACGAAGGCCGCTTGCTCGTGCGCAACAGTGCTGGCATTGAGTTGGTATCGAACGTATGCCGCCATCGACAGGCGAAAATGCTCGACGGCAAAGGCAACGCGCAAAATATCGTCTGCCCGCTACACCGCTGGACGTACGACCTCAAAGGCGAGCTCATTGGCGCGCCCCACTTCGGCGATAAGCCGTGCCTTAATTTGCCGCGCACCGCCCTGCAGCGCTGGAACGGTTTGCTTTTTGAAGCAAACGGGTTCGATGTGCAAAAAACCATGCAAGGCTTGAGTATTGCCAAGGATTTAAATTTTGAAGGCTATGTGCTGCACGACGTGAAAGTGCACGAGTGCAACTACAACTGGAAAACCTTCATCGAAGTGTATTTAGAGGATTACCACGTAGAGCCGTTTCACCCAGGCTTAGGCAAGTTCGTTACCTGCGACGATTTGCGCTGGGAGTATGGCGATCATTTCTCCGTGCAAACCGTGGGTGTGAACAACGCGCTTGCAAAATCCGGCTCGGCCACCTACGCCAAATGGCACGAGCAATTGCTCAAATACCGCAATGGCAAAGCCCCAGAGCAGGGCGCAATTTGGCTCACGCTCTATCCGAACATTATGGTCGAGTGGTATCCGCACGTGTTGGTGGTGAGCACGCTCCACCCGCGCGGCCCGCAACACACCACAAACGTGGTGGAGTTTTACTACCCTGAAGATATCGCATTGTTTGAGCCCGAGTTCGTCGCCGCAAACCGCGCGGCTTACGATGAAACCTGCGTGGAAGATGACGAGATCGCCCTGCGCATGGATGCCGGTCGCAAAATTTTGCTAGAGCGCGGCGAAAATCAAGTGGGCCCGTATCAATCGCCTATGGAAGATGGCATGCAACACTTTCATCGGTACTTGCGGCGGAATTTTCCTGTGGAATTGGTTACGCAAAACGAAAAACCTGCGGCGTAAAAACGGCTTGAATTCACGTACGAAGCGCAACACGGTTAAAAGATCTATCGAACACTTGCTGCGGTGTTTGCCAGTTTAGACGTTTGCGCGGTCGGGTATTCAGGCGATGTTCTACCAACGCGATTTGCGCATCGGTGACATGATCGA
>JANMDS010000402.1:0-8548 GCA_031376405.1 Betaproteobacteria bacterium | reverse complement strand
GCTTCACGCCTGCCGCTTTCATTGAGATCCAAGCCTTCGCCATCGATCCTTGGGCGTCAATGCCGCGACACGCATCTTCAATCACCACCGCATCGAACCCTGCTCGGCGCGCGTCCATTGCCGTCCACGCCACGCAAAAATCGGTGGCCAAGCCAGTGACGAACACGCGCTTTACTTTACGTGCTTTTAGGTAGCCAGATAAGCCAGTGAGCGTTTTGCGGTCTGCTTCTAAAAACGCAGAATAGCTATCCACTTTTTCGTTGAAGCCTTTGCGCACGATGAGTTGCGCGTGCGGAATATTGAGGTCGCGATGCAAGCCGGCGCCTTCGGTGCCCTGCACGCAGTGATCGGGCCAGAGCACTTGTTTGCCGTAGGGCAAATCGATTAGATCAAACGGCTTTTTGCCAGGGTGAGAGGAGGCAAAGCTCACGTGATTCGCGGTGTGCCAATCTTGCGTGATGATCACGTTGCCAAACCGCTTTGCGATTTGATTGATGAGCGGCACCACTTCATCGCCTTTGGGCACTTCTAACGAACCGCCCGCAGTAAAACAGTTTTGTACATCGACCACAATGAGCGCATCGCTTGCGCTCAGCGCGTAGCCACCTTTTGCGTGCACGGGGCCGAAACCTGCAACGGACAGTGCACATAAGGCTTGCAAGGATTTACGACGGTTCATACGACCTCCACGCGGTAGTTGAGATCGTTTAAGTGTAGGCGTGGTTACCCGAAGTTACAAGCGCTTGATGATCGTCAAGATAAGAAGCGCGACTGAAAATACGATCTAAAAGCGAATTTCGATCATGACAGACCACTTCCAAAGTCGCGCGTATTTATCTACGGCTACTTTCAGTAGCGTCATGGTTACTTCTTCACAATCGTAGTCGCCGTTTGAATGAGCGTTGCAATGTCCGCCACGTTCGAAGGGACGATGAGCGTATTACCTTGCTTCGCCAAATTCGCGAACGCGGCCACATATTGCTCGGCTACTTTCAAATTCATCGCCGCCATGCCGCCTTGGGTTTCGATGGCAGCGGCGATTTTGCGAATGGCTTCAGCGTTAGCATCGGCTTTGGCGATAATGGCTTGGGCTTCGCCTTGGGCGTTGTTGATCGCGGCTTGCTTGTCGCCTTCGGATTTTGCGATCGAGGCTTCGCGCTGGCCGGTGGCGATATTGATTTGTTCTTGGCGGCGGCCTTCGGAGGCGGCGATGAGCGCACGCTTTTCGCGCTCGGCGGTAATCTGCGCTTGCATGGAACGCAAAATAGTTTCAGGTGGCGTTAAATCCTTAATCTCGTAGCGCAACACTTTTACGCCCCAATTGAGCGCGGCCTCGTCGAGCGCGGAGACCACATGGCCGTTAATTGAGGCCCGTTCTTCGAAGGTTTTGTCGAGCTCCAGTTTGCCAATGACGCTGCGCAACGTGGTCTGCGCGAGCTGGGTAATCGCCAAATGAAAATCAGAGGAGCCATAGGAGGCGAGCTTGGCATCGGTGACTTGAAAATACAAAATGCCATCAACTTGTAGCTGCGTATTGTCCTTCGTAATACACACTTGCGGGGGCACTTCGAGCGGGATTTCCCGCAAATCGTGTTTGTAAGCGACGCGCGAAAACAGCGGATTAATCACATGTAAACCGGGCTCTAACGTGCCCGCGTATTTACCCAAGCGCTCGACAACAAACGCGTGTTGCTGGGGCACGATACGCACGCCTTTCCACACCAAAATAATGATGACTGCAAGCAAAGCGAGCGGAAGAAACGATGAAGCGAGTCCGGTGAACATAGGGGTGCGTTCCTTTGGTTTAACTTACAGGGCAGGTTTGCCGATGATTAATGTGTTGCCGCGCGTGCCAACGATGGCCATCACCTCAGCTCTAGGTAGCGTGCTGTCGGCGAGCTCGGCATCCCAGGTGGAGCCGCGATACGCTACCCGCGCAGTGCCGTCGCTTTTCCACTCGACCACGCGCACGGTTTGTCCTGCATCGAGGGTATCGAGCGGGCTCTTTTCGCCTTGTTTGCTCACGCGCCATTTGTTCACCGCAACGCAGCCCGCCACAGCAACGGCCGAGGCAATCATGGCCTGGGTCTGCCACGAAAGCCCCATGTGTGCGGCAATTGCGCCAAAGGCTGCAGCAGCCGCCAACACGGCCAAATAAAACGTGCCCGTGATGAGCTCCGCGCCGACTAACACCGCTGCTGCAATCCACCAGAAAAAGTAATCAGTCATCGTTATTTGCCTCAACCCAATGCTCGTACTATAGAGGATTGCCCACTGCGCGCAAAGCGGTTTGCCCGCATTTCATCCGCCTCGGGCTGCATTCCATCGCGGTAGGAGGCTTCCTTTGAAAAACCTGCGGCGTAAAAACCGCACTTTTCAGCAGATATCTCCCAAAAAAAGCCGTTTTTACGCCGCAGGTATTGTGTGAAACAACTTGAACATTGCGCTATCTGCCTTAGCGTGGCTTGAATTTGCGAAAATAGCGGGTTCGCCTCACCCTGTGCAGTATTGTTTATGACTGATTTTCTAGAGCAGGTGCGCCGTCGCCGCACCTTCGCCATCATCTCCCACCCCGATGCGGGTAAAACTACGCTCACCGAAAAGCTCTTGCTCTACGGCGGCGCGATTCATATTGCGGGCAGCGTAAAAGCGCGAAAAGCTTCGCGGCACGCCACTTCCGATTGGATGGAAATCGAGAAGCAGCGCGGGATTTCTGTGGCTTCCTCGGTGATGCAGTTCGAGTACCGCGAGGCCGTGGTGAACCTGCTTGATACACCG
Source organism: Betaproteobacteria bacterium (assembly GCA_031376405.1). Taxonomy (GTDB): domain Bacteria; phylum Pseudomonadota; class Gammaproteobacteria; order Burkholderiales; family Casimicrobiaceae; genus JANMDS01. Next base: position 5,770 of record JANMDS010000402.1, on the reverse strand, counting down.
GGCCACCGCGATTTTTCGGAAGATACGTACCGCGTATTAACGGCCGTAGATTCCGCGCTGATGGTGATTGATGCAGCCAATGGTGTAGAGCCACAGACCAAGCGGCTAATTCAGGTTTGTCGCCAGCGGGACCACCCGATTATCACGTTCGTCAACAAAATGGATCGCGAAGGCATTGATCCGATTGATTTGCTCGATGAAATTGAGCGCGAACTAGGCATGCCCTGCGTACCAATGACGTGGCCCGTCGGTCAAGGCCGAGCCTTCGCTGGGATATTGGATTTACGCAAGCAATCGATGCGGGTATTTGAAGCCGGAGAAGATAAAGTAACCGGCGCTGAAGAAACGATCGCGCTCTCCGATGTGGCTACGCTCACCGCGCGCTTTGGCGACGACTACGTGCGCGCGAAAGAGGCGATGGAGTTAGCCACGGGTGCGACCGGCGCGTTTGATTTACAGCAATTTTTGGATGCAAAAGTAACACCGGTGTTCTTCGGCTCGGCTTCGAATAATTTCGGCATTCAAGAAGTGCTCGATGCGCTGGTCGATTTCGCGCCGCCGCCGCGAGCGCGTAGCTCCACGAACGCTGATGGCAGCGCTACACCCATCGCCCCGCAAGACGCGGGTTTCTCCGGCGTGGTGTTCAAAGTGCAAGCCAATATGGACCCAATGCACCGGGACAGGATTGCGTTCTTACGCGTATGCTCAGGCCGATTTACCTCCGGCATGAAGTTAAAGTTGCAGCGCACGGGTAAAGAAATGCGCCCCACGTCGGTGGTCACGTTTATGTCCCAGCGGCGCGAGCAAGTAGATGAAGCGTTTGCAGGCGACATCATCGGTTTCACCATTCACGGCGGCGTGCAATTGGGCGACACGATTACCGAGGGCGCGGCGCTGCAATTCACCGGGCTACCATTCTTTGCCCCCGAGCTTTTCCAAACGGTGGAGTTGACCAATCCGATGAAAAGCAAGCAATTGCAGCAAGGCTTGCAGCAGTTGGGCGAAGAAGGCGCGATACAGGTGTTCAAACCCCACATCGGCACGCTGATGCTCTTGGGCGCGGTGGGGCAATTGCAATTTGAAGTGGTGCAACACAGGCTTTCCACCGAATACAAAGCAGAAATTCGCTTACTGGGCTGCAAATATGTTGGCGCGCGTTGGGTGACGTGCGACGACGCGGCAGAAATGCGCAAGTTTCAGGACATCAATGCCTCGAAGTTAGCCGTGGATGCGGCGGGCACGCTCGCCTATTTGCTCACTTCTACCTACGATTTAGAGCTCACTCAGGAGCGGCACCCAAAGGTTAAGTTTCATCCGCTGCGCGAGCACGCCGGGCTGCAATTAGATCGAGCGGCGTAGCGTCGGTTCGCGCCAGCAAACGCGCGCTACCGGCTACGCCATGCAAGATCACTTTGGCCAAGCCACAATAAACGTGGCTTAGCGGCTATGCCGCCTTTGATCCGCACAGTGCCGTGCACCATCGTTCATTTCTGCGGGTCGGATGGCGGCGTGTTTGGTCACGCGCCCGGCCATGCGCTCACGCCACATTTTGAACGAGCTTCGTTTCATGTGCGCGCGCATAAGCGCAATGACCGCGGTCTCGTTCAAACCAAATTGCGCTTCAATTGCCTCGAACGGCGTGCGATCTTCCCACGCCATTTCTACAATCCGCGACGTATCGGCTTCGTTGAGTATTTTTTTCATCGTAATGCATTCACAAAAGTCTAGGCAGCGTACCAACAAAAAAGGCACTGAAAAGTGCCTTTTTGGGGAGATAAATCGTAAAACCTGCCTGCTTTACGCCGCAGGTTTTCTCTAAAAGTTACGATAAATCTTTTACCAGCGCATTGCGCACGTTATCAGGCACTTCCGGCAGCGCGTGTTTGTAGCGTGGGTGGTCTACGCCCATGCCTATCGAGGCACCGGCTTTCAAGTTCGATTTCATTTCTGGCTTCAGCTCAAAGCGCAGGAAGTGAACGGCGGAGGTTTTAAATTCCGTTTCGCGCTCTAAATCTTCGTCGCTAATGGCGTAGACCTTCGAGCTGCCTTCCACTTGCACCCACACGCGATCTTCCACGCCGATTAACTCGGAGAGCTTTTTCGCGCGCTCAACCGGATCTTCGTATTCGATCATCATGGTGCATTTGAAGTTGCTGCCATCGGGAATGAGCGGGTTGTACGCGTCGAGCTCATCGCGAATGCCTGCTTCTTCGTAGGTTTTTTCGATGCGCAACATTTCTTGAATTTGGTAGCGAACCGTCATCTCGTCTTCAAAAACGAGCGTTAAATTCGAGCCCAAATGCACCGAGCGGTTTTTTTTGTGCTCGAGCACCTGCGCGCGAAAGTCATCCCGACGTTTCGCGTAGTCTTCGAGCGACCAAAGGCTATCGCGAGTAATGCGACCGCCACGTTTTTCCGATTTTCGTGTAGACACTGCCATGATTCTTCGCTTAAAGCCCGTGGGCTATCCGTAAATTAAAGCCCGTAGGCGATCCGTAAAAGGGTAAGTGGATGCTCTTTCTTCGCTTTCGGTTTCACGCCACCGGCCAGCTCAGTCATGCCTTGCTGGATGTGTCGTCCCGCAATCGCACAATCGGAACTGATGTAGTCAGGTTCTCCTTGCGCCATCTGCCGAAACACGGGTTTGCCGATTTTCATCGACATTTGGTAATACTCCGACTTCACGCCCCAGGTTCCATCGTGACCTGAACAGCGCTCCACCGTATTGACCTTCGTTTCGGGTACGAGTTGCAACATTTCGCGTGTTTTTTGGCCCACGTTTTGAACGCGGGAGTGACACGGGATGTGATACGAAACGTTCCCCAACGGTTGTTTGAATTCAGTGCGCAGTAAACCATCATTTTTGCGCTGCACAAAATACTCAAACGGGTCGAACATGGCAGATTTTACCGCCTGAACGTCTAAATCGGAAGGGAAAAGTAGCGGTAATTCTTGTTTAAACATCAAGGTGCAGGAGGGAACTGCCGTGACAATGGCATATCCATCTTTTGCCAACTTGGACAAAACAGGGATATTGATGTCTTTATGCCGCTCTACGGCTTCCAAATCACCGAGCTCTAACTTGGGCATGCCGCAGCAGGCTTCTTTTTCCACAATCACATAGGGAATCTCGTTGTGATTCAACAGCTTAATCAAATCGTGCCCAATGCCAGGCTCGTTGTAGTTCACATAGCAGGTAGAGAAGATGGCAACTTTTCCAGGCGTACGCTGACCATTTTTTACTGGCCATGAGATACCGCGATGGTCAGCGGTTTTTCTAAATTTCGCGGAATCGTAATCGGGCAGCTCGCGCTCTTTGTGTACGCCTAATACCGATTCCATCACGCCGCGCGCGGTTGAATTTTTATTCACCGCGTTGACCACCTGCACCACAACCGGGATGCTGGCAAGCTTGCCCAACGTGTCGGTGGACGAGAGCAGCCGATCTCGGAAACTTGCGCCGGAAGTTTTGTATTTGATGGCCTTGGCCCGCAGCATTAAATGCGGAAAATCTAGCGCGAACACGTGCGGCGGGGTGTACGGGCATTTGGTCATGTAGCACACATCGCACAGGTAGCACTGATCGACGACCTTGCCAAATTCTCTTTTATCGATGAACTCCACTTCACCTTCTTTAGTGGCATCAACTAAATCGAAGAGCGTAGGGAAGCTATTGCACAGATTTACACACCGGCGGCAGCCATGACAAATATCAAACACCCGCTCCATCTCTTTGGTTAGCGCTTCCGCGTCGTAAAACGCTGGATTTTTCCAATCAATTGCGTGCCGAGTGGGGGCTTCTAAATTGCCTTCTTTTGCCATGATGATATGCCGAGATGAGGTGAGAATTTTTCGAAACCAAAACACGAAATACCTGCGGCGCAAAAAGACCACTTTTTGGGAGATATCTCCTAAAAAATGCGCTTTTTACGCCGCAGGTATTGGGCGTAAAACTTAGTCGGCTGCTTTCATTTGATTGCTCACAACCGTTAGGTCATTTTTCGCCGAATCGAAGTCTTGCCGTCGCGATACTTCGAGTACGCGCGCTTCTGTCACATGCCGCTCTTTCACATGCCCAAAGCCACGAATGTGCTCGGGCACGCTCGCAAGTGCCACCGCTTCTTTATGGTTGAAGGGTGCGAGTTTGGTGGCAATCATTTCAATCGTCGCAACGTAGTCTTTCAGTAGTGCGCGCTCCATCTTGCGCTCATCGGTTTTACCGAATACATCCAGCGCACCGCCGCGCAAACTTTTCAATTTCGCGAGCACTTTAAGGCCCGTCATGATGAAAGCGCCATAGCGTTTTTTGATGAGGTGGCCGGTGACCGCATCCTTTTTAGCCAACAGCGGTGGAGCGAGGTGGAAATTGAGTTCGTAGTTGCCTTCAAACTGCGAGGCCACCTGCTTTTCGAAGGTGCCGTCGGTATAAAGCCTAGCCACTTCGTACTCATCCTTGATGGCCATGAGTTTAAACAAATACCGTGCAACCGTTTCGGTAAGCGCCGTTTTACCGGGCGTTTTTGCGAGCTCAACGTTACGAACATTTGCAATCAAATCGCTATAGCGTTTCGCGTACGCTGCGTCTTGATACGCGGTTAAAAACTCCACGCGCCGGGTAATCATTTCGTCGACCGATTCAGAGCGCTTCATCGTGCCGACGACTACCATTTTTGGTGAAGCAATTTCGTTTACGCGCTTTAAATTTGCTGCGGCCCGCCGTCCCCATACGAAGGCGGATTTGTTCATGTCAATGGCTGCGCCGTTTAGCTCAATCGCCCTTAAGATTGAAGCTTCTTGCAACGGAATCAAGCCTTTCTGGAACGCGTAACCCATCACGAACACGTTCGCCGCGATCGAATCGCCGCACAGCGCTGTGGCGATTTTCGTCGCGTTCACCAAAAAGGTTGAATCGGCGCCGCAGGTGTTTTTAATCTCGGCTTCCATGCCCCCCAACGGGAACTGCAAGTTTGGGTTGCGGGTAAACGCAGCGGGCATGACCACTGCAGTATTGACTACGGCGCTCGAGCGGTGTGTGGATAGCCGCGACAGCGCATCCGCACTCGCACCGGTCAGCACATCGCACGCGAGCACTACATCGGCTTCGCCCGTAGCAATGCGCGTGGCGGTGAGCGCGTCTTGCGTGGGCGCGATGCGTATATGCGAGGTGACAGCACCATTTTTCTGCGCCAAGCCTGCCATATCGAGCACGCTCACGCCTTTGCCTTCCAGGTGCGAAGCCATGCCGAGCAATTGCCCAATGGTGACCACGCCCGTGCCGCCGATGCCGGTTACGAGCACGTTGTACGCGCCAGTGAGGGCTGGGACTTCTGCAGCCGGGATTGCCGGAAACTCTACATTTCCGACCTTCTCAGGCTTGCGCATTTGCCCGCCCTTTACGGTTACGAAACTCGGGCAAAAACCTTTAACGCACGAAAAGTCTTTGTTGCAAGAGGATTGATCGATAGTGCGCTTGCGACCAAACTCCGTTTCGAGTGGCGCGACCGATACGCAGTTAGATTGCACGCTGCAATCCCCGCAACCTTCGCACACCAAATCGTTGATTACCACCCGCTCATTGGGGTCGGGGAAGGTATTGCGTTTGCGACGGCGACGCTTTTCAGCTGCACAGGTTTGGTCGTAAATGATGACGCTCGTGCCGAGCACTTCACGAAACTCGCGCTGGATTGCATCTAAACCGTCGCGGTGTTTTACCTCTACACCGAGCGGCAGCGTAACACCGGCGTACTTCTCTGGTTGATCGGTCACGATC
>JANMDS010000386.1:0-1562 GCA_031376405.1 Betaproteobacteria bacterium | reverse complement strand
AAATACGTACCGATGGCAATGCCGTTCTTCGCGCCCAATGTAAATTCCTATCGGCGTTTGGCGCTGGGCGAGGTGGCGCCGATCAATGTGCAGTGGGGTTACGACAACCGCACCTGCGGCCTGCGCGTGCCGATCGATTCTTTGGAAAACACGCGCGTCGAAAGCCGCTTCGCCGGGTCCGACGCCAACCCGTATTTGGCTATGGCCGCCACGCTGGCCTGCGGCTATCTCGGTATTCAAGAAAAATTGATGCCGACCGAGCCGCTGACCGGCAGTGCCCAATCCAAAGGCTTTGGCCTGCCGCGTTCACTGGAAGAATCGCTCACCGCATTGCGCGGCAGCAAGGTGCTGCGCGAAGTGCTGGGCGATCGCTTCGTCAACTGCTATACCGCGATCAAGAACAAGGAATACCAAACCTATTTCCGCGTCATCAGCTCCTGGGAGCGCGAGTTCCTGCTGCTGAATGTGTAATTGTAGGGTGGGTGATAACCCACCATTACATGGCGTTCGATAATGGTGGGTTGGCACCCACCTTACTTCCGCGGTTCGAGACCGTTGGGTTTCAACCCACTCTACAATGAGGTCCGCATGCAACATCTCGATCTAGCCACACTGCAACGCCTGGACGCCGCGCACCATCTGCATCCCTTCAACGACAACGCGGCGCTGGCCAAGCGCGGCACGCGAATCCTGACCAAGGGTGAGGGCTGTTACGTCTGGGATGGCGAGGGTAACAAGTTGCTCGATGCCTTTGCCGGGCTATGGTGCGTGAACATCGGCTATGGCCGCAAAGAACTGGGTGAGGCGGCATCGAAACAAATGACCGAGCTTGCCTACTACAACAGTTTTTTCGGTTGCACGACCGAGCCTACGGTGCGGTTGGCGGCCAAACTCGCCGAGTTGACACCGGGCGATTTGAACCACGCCTTCTTCAGCAACTCCGGCTCCGAGGCCAACGACACCATCCTGCGCATGGTGCGGCATTTCTGGAAGGTGCAGGACCAACCCGAACGCAATATAGTGATCGGGCGCTACAACGGTTATCATGGCTCCACCATGGCCGGCGCCAGCCTCGGCGGCATGAAGGGCATGCATGCGCAGGGCGGCCTGCCGATCCCGGATATTCACCATATCGATGCGCCGTTCTGGTTCGCCGATGGTGGTGATCTATCACCGGAGGAATACGGCATTGCCTGCGCGCGCAAGCTGGAGCAAAAAATTCTTGAGCTTGGGCCCAAACGCGTCGCTGCCTTTATCGGCGAGCCAATCATGGGCGCGATTGGCGTGTACATTCCACCCACCAGCTACTGGCCCGAGATCGAGCGCATCTGCCGCAAATACGATGTGCTCTTGATCGCTGATGAAGTGATCTGCGGCTTTGGCCGCACCGGCGAGTGGTTCGGACAGGAGTATTTTGGTTTTCAGGCCGACATCATGACCATCGCCAAGGGCTTGAGCTCAGGCTATATCCCGATCGGCGCGGTGATGTTCAACGACCGAGTATCCGCCGTTTTGAAAAATCAAGGCGGCGAACTGGCGCATGGCTACACTTATTCCGGGCA
>JANMDS010000370.1:0-1961 GCA_031376405.1 Betaproteobacteria bacterium | reverse complement strand
GCCCGGCACCGACTCCAGTTACTTACTGTGTGCCAGACTACGTTGAGGGTGCAAATCCCAAAAGTAATTGCTGCGTTGAGATGGAGTCGCAAATACCATGCACAGTGGTTGCGAGTTCGGCCGAGCCTCCTCAGAGCATATCCATTTCCTGCCCCCATCCTGATGGTACTGTGTTTTTATACGTCATTAAGGTAGGCGAGAATGGCGGCGGCGGACCATCTACATGGGAATGTGATCAAATGGCTACCCTCCAGGCTATAACATGATATTTGGGGACGCTCGCAAATATCGGTGACGCTAGCCGATAAATATTAAAAGTGGTTAGCGTCACCGCATATCCGTCCCTCCTGCATCGAGTTTTTCAGAATTGCTTTTCTGACCGGTTAGCCCTAATTCTTTTGGAATGAATCAGAGCGTTGAACAGGATATTCCCATTTGGGCTTTCATCGCCGGATTTGTCGTTTTGATGGTGGTTTCCACTGTGTTGAGAAAACGGCTCAGGCAGAAATCGCTCGTCAGCCAGGGGCAGGTGGAGACCGAGGGAGGACGAGTCCCCATGGTTGAGGAGCGATTGGCGGGCAATCCGGTTTGGGCGAGTGGCGAGATTCGTTCCAAAGGGCGAAAATTCATTGTGGCGCTGTGGGTCGCGGCGCTTTTCTGGAATCTCTTGTTTGGAATTGGCCTTATTAAGGCGATGTCCAATCCGGTCGTTAAGACGGCGCCGCTTGTCGTGCTGGGAGTATTTGTTGCGTTGGGATTGGCATTTGTGGTTTTTACGGTGCGCGCTACGCTGCGCTACGTTCATTTCGGCGAATCCCGTTGTCGTATCAGTGGCAAGGCGGGTGTACTTGGCACAAAAATGAGCGGCATAATTCGCACCAGGAACGAGATCCAGATCAGCGGCGATTACACCATCGAGCTGCAGTGCCTTGATACGTACACTACGGGATCCGGCGATAAGCGTCGCACCGAAGTCAGCGCGCGTTGGCAGGACAAGCAGCGGGTAGCTCAGGCAGGCTCCAGTTCGACGAGTGGCATTCCTTTTTCGTTTGACATCCCGGACTATCCGCCGGAAACGGGCGACCAGCTTGCTCGTGGCACGGTGAGCTGGCAGCTAAAAATTCATGCCCCGGTAAAGGGAGTAGACTACGCGGCTAGCTTTACGGTGCCGGTCTTTAAGATGGATTATTCTAAGTAGGAGACTCGGCCTGCAGCAGGCGGGGATGCTCCTAAAAAATAAGTGAATAACCAGGACAGATGGAACTGTCACGGGTTTTTAACGAGAGGGAATTCCGTTTTGCCCAGCGCTCGGATTGACCGGTCTGTGCGCATCATCCACTCCCCTAAACGAAAGCCGCTCCCACTGAACTGCAAATGATTTTGGTTCAACTTTCTCTACCGGCAAGGTGACAAGAACCTTATCGCGCTTCACGTCGATATGACTTTGCACTGCGCCAACTTTCAACGAGCGCTCTTTGTCGCTAAAAAATTCATATTGCCAGAGACTGGCTTCAACTGGCTTGTGCGTAGTGCAACCCCGCTGCCCACAACTCGGCCCAAGCGACACGGTCTGCCCCGTTGAATCCTTAGTGTAGAACGCTTCGAAAATTTCGGTTTGTCCCGTAAACGCGGCGCTGTTAGTCCGAAATGCTTCGGCTTCAACTTCTAGCGGTGTATTTTTTGGCGATCCACAACCAACGAGAGTGGCCGCAGTCATCAATAGCGTCCCCCAATTGCGGAGACGCGCACTGAACGAGTGTTGCGGCGGCGTGTCAATTGGAGGTTGAAGATTATTTGAACCTAGTGTGGCGATTGCGGTATTTGCTGCGGCAGCTTCGTTTGCGTTCATCATGGTGGTTATCTATGTATAAGTCATCATTGATTGTAATCTGAGTTACTTCTGCGCGCGCGGTGTCACTTTGCCGCCGTACGCTTCAAGCTGCTGCATCAGCGCGATGAAT
>JANMDS010000367.1:0-2518 GCA_031376405.1 Betaproteobacteria bacterium | reverse complement strand
GCGCAGGCCAGCGGCAGCAAGCCCCGATACTGAGCGAGCAGTTGCAACGAGGAAATAGGGTTGGCTTTTTTCCACTCGAACTTTGCGCGGTGTTCTTTTGAGAGCGATTCGGGCAAGACGAAATAACCGTAGAGCGCGTTGACAAAGGTAACTCCACCGGCCACCCAAAACGGTAAACGCAAATCAATGCCACCCAACCAACCGCCCAGCGCAGGCCCGAGCACAAAGCCCAAGCCCCATGCCGCGCCCAGCATGCCGAACTTTTGCGCCCGCTCGTTCTCGGGCGTTACATCTGCAATGTAGGCGGTTGCAGCAACCGCGTTCGCTGCAAAAATACCCGACAAAATCCGCCCAATTAACAACCAAAATAAGTTGGGCGCGAGCGCCATCAACAGGTAATCGGCGGCCAGCGCAAAGCAGGAAATAAGCACAACCGGCCTGCGTCCATACCGATCAGAGAGCGCGCCTGCAATCGGGGAGCAAACGAACTGCGCCAGCGCCCACACGGTGGTGAAAAAACCGACCCAGTATGCGGCTTTGGCTACGCTGCCGCCGGTGAAGCTTTCCACAAGCATCGGCAACACGGGAATCACGATGCCTAGCGCGATCACATCCAACAAAACAACGATAAAAATGAACCAAAACGCCGCAGGGCGCGAAGGCGATATCACGTTAGGTATTTGCTGCACGCAACTTATGCTCGATGATGTGTTCAATCAGCCCATCACACGCAGGTTCCACCAAATCTAACACTCGATCAAAACCGCTGGCCGCGCCGTAATACGGATCGGGCAAATCTTCATCGTGGGCATCAGGGTCGGGGTGAAAATCTAGAAGCTTGGCAACGGTGCCTTGGTAGCCATGTTCGGCCGCACGCTTCAATACATCTTGCTTGTTTTGCTCGTCCATCACCACAATCATGTCGAAGCGCGCGAAATCTTCACGCGAGAGGGGCCGAGAACGCAACGGCTCTAAATCATAACCGCGCTTGGCAGCCACTTGCCGCGCGCGTTTATCCGGCGGCTGGCCTTTGTGCCCCGCATAGGTGCCCGCGGAATCAACGCGAACGCGCATGCTTAATCCCGCATCGAAAATCTTGCGTGCGAACACGCCATGGGCTGTGGGCGAGCGGCAAATATTGCCCATGCACACCATCAAAACGCTAACCATCTTCATGTTTTTAATCCGGGGAATAATCCGAGCAAGCCCGAAGCCAAAATCTCCACGGCCAACGCGGCGGTAATCAACCCGCCCACGCGCGTGGCGACGTTCATGCCTGTTACCCCTAAACGCCTCGATACTTTTTGCGCGGCACGCAAACAAATCCAAGTAATGAACGCGATCAATGCAATGACGGCGCACATACCAAAAAGATGAGCCATATCATTTACCGTGCCGCCAGCATAGGCTGAGCTGTACACGATAACCATCGATATCGCGCCCGGCCCAGCGAGCAGCGGCATGCCAATGGGCACTACGCCAATAGCGTGTTTATCATGGGCCTCTGCCTCTTCTTCTGGCGTTTGCCGCACCCGCCCGGGCGTTGCGTTAAAGCTTGATATCGCACTCATAAACAAAATGGCAGCGCCCGCCACTTTGAAGGCGGGCAACGAAATGCCGAAAAAGCTCAAGAGCGGCGCGCCGAAGAGCAGCGCTGCGGTCAGCACGCAAAATACCGTTATCGATGCGATGCGGGCAACCCGTTTGCGGTCCATCGGGCCGAACTCTGGGGTAAGCGCCAAAAACATCGGGACCGCGATGAACGGATCGACGATGGCGAGCAGACCCAAAAACGTTTTTAAGTAGGCGGCAAATTCCATAAGGACGCAGTATAGAGATTTACAACGGGCGAATGGATAGGTGCTGTTAACCAACCCAATGGCGCGAAGCGGTAATGCAGCCCATACCTGCGGCGTAAAACAAGCCCTATTTTCAATTTATCGCCCGGAAAATCGACTCTTTTAGCTGCCGCAATTCATCGCGCAATTTCGCCGCTTTCTCGAACTCCAAATTTTTCGCCGCATCAAACATTTCTTTCTCAAGCATCTTCAGCCGCTTCTCTTTATCTTTTTCGGTGAGCTCGGCATTTTTGGCTGCGCGCACGTTTTTCTTCAGCTCCTTCGCGCCTTCGTCTGCGTCGTACATGCCGTCGATAATATCTTTGATCCGTTTGGCAACCCCTACGGGCACGATGCCTTCTGCAATATTGTGGTCGAGCTGCTTGTTGCGCCGACGCGTGGTTTCGTCAATCGCTGCCGCCATCGAATCGGTGATTTTGTCGCCGTACAAAATCGTGGTGCCATTGAGGTGCCGCGCAGCCCGGCCAATGGTTTGAATGAGCGAGCGCTCTGAGCGCAAAAACCCTTCTTTGTCCGCATCCATAATCGCCACCAGCGATACTTCAGGAATATCCAATCCTTCCCGCAACAAGTTGATGCCCACCAACACATCAAACTCGCCCAAGCGCAAGTCACGGATGATTTCTACCCGCTCCACTGTTTCGATATCGGAGTGAAGA
>JANMDS010000351.1:0-6740 GCA_031376405.1 Betaproteobacteria bacterium | reverse complement strand
TACCCGTCGACGAAGGAGTCCCACACGCCCTCCGGTGCGCGCCGGAAGGTAAGTGACCACCAGACCCACGCCGCATCGACCAGCGGGTTGCCCTGGCCGAGTCTGCAACGAGTCAGTGAACGCGCGCCGGGTGTGGACCGCTGATGAGCAGGAGTTCGCCGCGTCGGTGGGAGATTTGGCTGGGACGATACTGGTCAATGCGGATCGGCGGCTCTACAAAGCGGCTCTGCATACGGGGTTTGACCTTGACCGGCTGGATGAATCAAAGCGTGGTGCAGCTGATTTTGTGTGGCGAGCCAAAGTGGATCCGCCAGTATCCATTGTTCAACCCCCAGAGGCTCAAATCGAGCAAATCGTGCAGCGAGCTCGATTTACCGATGTACGTTTTCCGCAGTCGATGCCTCCAGAAGAAATGAGGCGATATGCCGGCCAACGCCCTACCGATATTCTCGACGCGACGCGAATGCGTAATTCGCTGATGGCGTGGATTGGAGCTGGCTATTTTTTAATTGAATCGGAAGTCCCATTTCACTCAGACATTACAAAGAGCGGCAAAAACTGGGTTTCAGTGTCTTACTTTGGCGTAATTGAGGAAGGTTTTCTTACAGAAATTTGGGGTATTCAGCATTGTGTCGATGAGCGAAAAGAAACGGAAGCGTTACTCCTAAGGCGCGCTACGCACGACGCACTGACGGGCCTGCCGAACCGTGAACACTTTCTGAGCATGTTTAGAGATCAAATTCGGGCCGCGGGGCCTACGAACAATTGCGCGATTTTCATGCTGGATTTAGATCACTTCAAGGAGGTCAACGATACGCTCGGGCATGCTGCGGGCGACGGGCTGCTTCACGCAATTGCCCCGAGAGTTCGTGCCTTGATTGCGCAATATGCTGGCGCAAGCATCGCTCGCATCGGTGGCGACGAATTCGCCATTCTCGTCCCAGGTTTGACGCAGAGTCAGGCAGAAATCCTCGCGCCAGAAATCGTGGCAACACTCGCCGAGCCATTCCCGATTCGCTCTCTCAATCTCGAAATCGGCTGCTCCCTCGGTTGGGCGATTGCGCCCCAGCAGGGCACAGACCCAGAAGAGCTTTTGCGCAGAGCAGATGTGGCGATGTATGAAGCGAAGCGCGAGCGCAGTGGGCACCGACAGTACGCGCAAAGCGTGGATCGGCATAGCCACCGGCGGTTAACACTGATGACTCAGATTGGCGCTGCGGTAACAAATGGCGAGCTATTTATAGAAGCCCAGCCGATCGTAGCGTTAGCAGAAAATCGGCTCATTGGTTTTGAAGCGCTCGTGCGCTGGCAGCATCCCGCATTCGGGCTCGTCTCGCCCGGAGAATTCATTCGTTTGGCTGAGCTTACGCAGGCGATGTGGCCCTTGACGCAGTTTGTGCTAAATGAAAGCCTTAAGCTGAGCAAAAGTTTGAATGCGGCGCAATTGGGCTTATCAATGAGCATTAATATCTCCCCGCGACTTTTCAAAAGATTTGATGTTGCCGCGTTTCTTGAGCGGATTCGCGCGGCAGGCATCCCCACGCATCTAATTACGCTAGAGGTGACCGAGACAGAGCTCGTGCTCGATTCACCCGAGGCGCTCGGTGCGCTCAAAGCGCTCCGACACGCGGGTGTGAAACTAGCGATTGACGATTTTGGAACGGGCTACTCCTCCTTAAGCCTCTTGCGATCCCTCGAATTCGACATCATTAAGATTGATCCAGGGTTCGTATCGGGCATGTTGCGATCGGAGCGGGATCGACAAATTGTGCGCGCTACGATTGAGCTTGCAAAAAGTTTAGGTATCCGAATCGTTGCGGAAGGCGTGGAGGATCGAGCCGTGTTCGAGTCACTTATTATTGCGGGCTGCGATGCGGTGCAAGGCTACGATATCGCGCGTCCGATGCAAGCGCACCTATTAGCCCATTGGGTTGAATCATGGGGTAAGCATTCTCCCGTGGGCGCGCATTGATCCATCACCACTTTTTTAGTCTTCTAATTTCAAGCTATGAACGAATCTCCTATACTTTTTGAATGCGCAAACGGTATTGCGCGTATCACCCTCAATCGCCCTGAAAAACTCAATTCGTTTACGCAGGCAATGCACGCCGCACTGCGCGACGCACTAGATCAGGCAGAGCACGACCCGACCACGCGCGTCATTGTGCTCGCGGCCAGCGGGCGCGGCTTTTGTGCTGGGCAAGATTTGGCAGATGAAGGGATTGACCCTTCGCTTGGCGAGGTAAAACTGCAACACACGTTGGAGCATAACTACAAGCCACTCATCACGCGCATCGCTAACGCGCGCATGCCCGTCATCGCAGCGGTGAACGGCGTTGCGGCAGGGGCCGGTGTGAGTCTGGCGCTGGCGTGCGATATCGTTGTGGCGTCGCAGTCGGCCTCGTTTGTCATGGCGTTTTCAAAAATTGGCTTGATTCCCGATGCGGGCGCTACCTACTTTTTCCCGCGTGCGATCGGTATCCCGCTCGCGCTTGCGCTATCGTTGACGGGCGAAAAGCTAACCGCTGAGCGTGCAGCTCAACTCGGAATGATTTGGAAATGTGTGCCCGATGCTGACTTTGCTACTGCAGTTTCTGCATTGGCGAAACAACTTGCTGACAGCGCCCCAAGAGCGCTGGAGGCGATTAAATCGATGACCCGAGCGAGTGGATCGCAGACGCTCGAGGAGGCACTTAATGCGGAAACAGACGCGCAAAACACGCTGGGAAAGTCTGCCGATTACGCAGAAGGCGTTGCTGCGTTCAAGGCCAAGCGTGTCGCGCGATTTATCGGGAAATAGTATGCATTTCCAACTCGTTTTCTGGGAGATAAGTTCTAGAAGGCAATGTTTTTATGCCGCAGGTTTTGATACGGCGCTTAAGTTTTGTACGGTTTTCAATCAAAAAAGCACGCATGACTATTACAATTGCATAAACGATTGCGGGGTTTACGTATCATGACGGCACGTCCCATTTCAGCGGATGCAACAGTAATGGTAGTGGGTGCAGGCGCGATGGGCGCTGGCATCGCGCAGGTCGCCGCGCGGGCGGGGCAAAAGGTTTGCTTGTTGGATCAACGCCCTGGCGCAGCGCAAAAAGCGATTGATGAGGCGGCAAAATCCTGGGATGTACTGGTAACCAAAGGTCGGCTTACCGAAACCCAGCGTAACGAAGCGCTTTCGCGGCTCACCGAAGCAAAAATTGAGGAGGCGAACGGCTGCGAGTTGGTGATCGAAGCCATCGCGGAAAATGTAGCGACCAAACGCGAGTTATTTACCGCGCTCGAAACCATCGTGAGTGCAGATGCCATATTGGCGAGCAATACCTCATCGATTTCTATCACCGCATTGGCTGCGGGAATGAGCCATCCCGATCGCTTTGTGGGGATGCATTTCTTTAATCCTGCGCCAATCATGCCACTGGTGGAGGTAGTGAGTGGTTTGGCCACTAACCCCGCAGTGGCGGCACGCACATTTGCCACAGCGCGCGCGTGGGGCAAAGTGCCCGTGCACGCCCGCTCTACCCCTGGTTTCATTGTCAATCGTGTGGCACGGCCATTTTATGCTGAAGCATGGAGAATGCTGCAAGTCGATGCTATTGATCCCGCGACGCTCGACGCGATCCTAACTGAGTCCGGTGGATTTAAGATGGGCCCGTGCGCGCTTATGGATTTGATTGGCCACGACGTAAATGCTGCGGTTTCGCAATCTATATTTGCCGCGTTCGACTATGATCGTCGCTTTCAACCCAGTATGGAGCAGCGAGAGTTTGTAGCTGCGGGTTGGCTGGGGCGCAAGACGGGCCGGGGCTTTTTCCGATACGGCCCTGATCTGCCCAATCCTGCGCCAGACGACGAACCAGATTCGGCTTTGGCCCCTCCGATTTCTCTGAAAGCGGTTGGCCGCTTGGGGCCTGCGCAGTCGCTCGTTGAACGCTTCGCAAACGCAGGCATTTTGATTGAATATGAATTAAACACCGGCGCTCGCAGCGCGCTCGTTGGTGAGGGACTGCAACTCGTGCTGTGCGACGGGCGCAGCGCCAGCCAAATCGCCTTCGAGGAAGCCCAGCCCAACACCATCATTTTCGATCTTGCCCTCGATTACAGTAAAGCTAAGCGGGTCGCCTTGGCGCGAGCCAGTAGCTGTAGCGATTTTTCCTACGCCACGGCGCTTGCGTTGTTTCAAAAAGCGGGCTTCTCCGTTTCGCGTGTTGGAGATGTTCCGGGTATGCCTGTGGTACGCACAGTTGCGATGTTGGTCAATGAGGCAGCCGATGCAGTGTTCCAAAACGTGTGCAGCATGTCCGATTGCGACACTGCGATGAAAATGGGTACCAACTACCCTCTCGGCCCCTTTGAGTGGGGGCAGGCCGTAGGCATCGAGTTCGTAGTGCGGGTATTGCGCAATTTATATGGCGTGTATGGTGAAGAGCGTTACCGCGTCTCGCCGTTGTTACAACATAAGCTATGGACCGGAAAAGCGTTTTATGGGTGAGGTGCTCACGCCGTTGTTCATCGCACAAACGATGTTTGCGCGCGACCGGGCATCGCAGTTGTTAGGCATGCAAATTGTTAACTGCGAAGCGGGCACGGCAACGGTTACTATGTCGGTGTCTGACAACATGGTGAACGGCCTGAATGTGTGCCATGGGGGGGTCATTTTCACGCTCGCGGATTCCGCTTTCGCTTTTGCCTGCAACAATACTAACTTCAACACGGTAGCCGCTGGGTGCACCATCGATTTTTTAGCGCCAGGCAAGTTGGGTGATTCGCTCACTGCCCGCGCGGCAGAGCGGACTCAGCGTGGTCGGTCCGGAATATATGATGTCGATGTCACCAATCAACTCGGTGAGCTGATCGCTACGTTTCGCGGCAAAAGCGCGCGTGTCGGCGGTCAAGTGATCGAGTCCGTTTAAGCGAAGCCTGCGATGCCAGTTAAGTTCCCCGCTCCCGCCGATTTAGAGCACATTGAAAAGGCCAGCCGCGATGAGTTGCAAGCCGTGCAACTCAAACGCTTGCAGTGGACGCTCAACCACGCCTACGCAAACGTAGCGTCAACGCGCAGCAAATTCGACGCAGCCGGTGTTCATCCGAGCGACATTACATCGCTTGCCGACCTTGCAAAAGTGCCGTTTACAACTAAGCAGGATTTACGCGATGGTTATCCGTTTGGTTCATTCGCAGTACCACGGGAAAAAATCTCCCGACTGCACGCCAGTAGCGGAACGACCGGCAAACCAACAGTGGTGGGTTACACAAAAAACGATGTAGCGATGTGGGCCGCTGTTGTCGCCCGCAGTATGCGCGCGTCGGGCGCGCGAGCGGGGGATTTGGTACACATCGCTTACGGTTACGGCCTGTTCACCGGTGGGCTGGGCGCCCACTACGGCGCGGAACATTTGGGCTGTACGGTGGTGCCGATGTCGGGCGGGCAAACTGAAAAGCAAGTGCAGTTGATTCACGATTTCAAGCCCAGCGTTATCATGGTGACTCCCTCGTACGCCCTTGCGCTCGCGGAAGAGTTCGTCCGGCAGGGGCTTGATCCGGCAAGAAGTTCGTTACAGCTTGGCATCTTTGGTGCGGAGCCGTGGACGAACGCGATGCGCACTGAAATCGAATCGAAACTTGGCATCGATGCGGTTGATATTTACGGTTTGTCAGAGGTCATTGGGCCCGGAGTTGGTTGCGAGTGCATCGAAACTAAAGATGGTCCCACCCTATGGGAAGACCATTTTTATCCTGAGATTATCGATCCGGCTACCGGCGAAGTGTTGCCGGATGGGAAGCAAGGGGAACTCGTGTTCACCTCGCTTACCAAAGAAGCCATGCCGATTATCCGTTACCGCACGCGTGATCTCACAATGCTGTTGCCGCCTACGTCTAGAGCGATGCGCCGGATTGCAAAAATCACCGGACGTAGCGACGACATGATGATCATTCGTGGTGTAAATGTCTTCCCCTCACAGATTGAAGAACTCATATTAAAGCTTCCCGCGCTCTCGCCGCACTATTTATGCGAAATTTATCGCCCGAAATTTCTCGATGAATTGACCATCAAAGTTGAGGCGGACCCGAGCGCGAGCAGCACCGAGCATGAGCAAGCGGTGGCCAAGCTCAACGCCTTGGTGAAAAATTTGATCGGCGTGACGGCCAACATTGAGTTGCAGCGGGCGAACAGCATGGAGCGCTCAACGGGCAAGGCCAAGCGTGTTGTAGATTTGCGCCCAAAGTAAACACGGCGTTTTCGTTCACGCTATCATTCAACCGTTTAATTAGATTTCATTCGCCTATGTGGTCAATAATTCAAGCAGCTGGTTGGCCGATTTGGCCTCTCATCGCGATGTCGATTGTGGTCGTTGCACTTATCGTCGAGCGCTGCCTCGCCCTGCGTGAAAAAGTGGTGTGCCCGCCTGGGCTCACCGAACGCGTCATCGCCGAGTTCAAGCGCCAAGGCTTAACGCCGCAGCTCGTGGAGCTGACCGCCGCGCAAGGCCCGCTCGGGCAGGTGCTCGCTGCGGGGCTTTCTAACATGCGCAACTCCCGCGCTGTGGTGAAAGAATCACTTGAGGAAGCTGGTAGCCATGTAGGGCATCAGCTTGAGCGGTTTCTGAACATGATTGGTACGATTGCCGCTGCCGCGCCGCTAGTAGGTCTGCTCGGCACGGTAATCGGAATGATCGAAATTTTCGGCTCTAACCAAGCGAGCGGCGTGAACCCCACGCAGCTCGCGCAAGGTATTTCCA
>JANMDS010000336.1:0-10200 GCA_031376405.1 Betaproteobacteria bacterium | reverse complement strand
GTGGTATTGGCTGGCGAGCGTCCAGGAACTGTAACGTCAAGCCTGAGATCAACATCGCGTTTACCTGGAATCACATGAAATACCAGCGGGGTCGATAGACCTTTGAGCTGCACGACAATATTACTAGGTCGTAACTCCCCCGCTGCCGTACTTACCTCAATGGTCAACGAGTTATTTACTGCACCCTTCGCCGTTCGCGCTTCCATTTCCTCTTTAGAGGGCCCGAGCCTCACCACGGAACCATCGCCGCCACGCCTAAAGTCGATAGGCCACGGCGCACCTGATGCATCGACAAACGAAACCGCCGTGGTCATGCCGCGCTCTGTACGAATGACCTCAACATCGCCTTTTGCAGCCAGATCAATCGCGATTGATCGCGCGACTGGACGTGCTGATGGTGCGCCTTGCCGATAGACCTCGGCATCCGCGGCGCGCACTCTCTCAAGCAAGTCGCGAAACGCTCTCAGATCTAATGGTGCCAGCGCATTCCCGGCATTTTCTGTTCCACGCGCTTTTACAAGCGTACGCAACCGCGCCTCTTGCTCTGGCGTCAGCGTAACCGCTGGCGCAGGGGCGATCACCACTGATGTCGCTCCCGCGCCAGCGGAGCCCGAGCCTTGACCTGATGATGTATAGCTGGTCTGCCCCGGTGCGGTCGGCGTTATGGCGCCCTGAGCAGTTGGTGCAGCGGCGACGCCAGGCGGTAGGGGTGCGGGCGCCGGGATGCCGATCGTTTGAGCGCGCACCCCTACCGCCGTAAAGAGCGTTGAGAGGACTAAAACACTCCCAGCTAAAAAAGTGTTTTTACGCATTTGGCTTGAGTTTCACAGAGTGAATGCCGATTGCCGCCGGAGCGGTTTCAACGGGCTGTCTTTCAATTTCTATTTGCGCAAGGAAGTCCTGCGCAATTCGCTTCGATTCTGATTCGTACTGAATTCGCACTGGCACCTCGATGAGCCAGTAATAGCTTCCGCGCTTTCCAATCCCGTGCTCGACAATTACGCTTGGGCCCGTCTCGTGGACGGTTTGCACCATCCGGTTCTCTTTAATAGTCTTGAGATTTTTGCTTTCATCAAGCGCATTCTGGTAACCCATGAAACCCGATGTCGTAAAGCAGTCAGAGACCGATTCAATTTGGCGTCGCCAGTTGAGAAAATCTAGTGAGTACGAACGTTGCGTGCATTGTGAGGCGAACGCTTTTACCGCCATAGGCGTCAAGTACGGTGCCGTAAGTGGTTGTATTTGCGTAATCTGCCCCGTCGGACTGGTAGCAAAGTAGTGGCTTGGGACTCGTCCTAAAAAGTATCCGGCCACAAACGCGATTAGCGTACCGATTGTGCCCGTCAGCGCCAAAACGCTCACCAATCCACGCAAAGTTTTATTTTGCATATTGAGGAGCGAAATTTCGGTGTGGGAGGCATCTAGGGACATGGTTTTTCGACAGCTACTTGAATTGTTGAAATATAACTTATTTATGCGTCGGTGTATATACTTATACAGCTCTCGTGATTATCACTTTAAGTTTCCCCTCGGCTACCGCTTCGACGAATGATTTGCGGGCTTCCCTAGATTGAATCGGATGGGAAAAGTCCCTGCCCTCGTGATGCGTTGTCAACCAATTTTTGTCGTCCGAAAGGGCCCAAATCTGCCCCTCCTGCGCTAAAAATTGGCTTCCCGCCTCGAATTGTTCGATCGAT
Organism: Betaproteobacteria bacterium; assembly: GCA_031376405.1. Classification (GTDB taxonomy): domain Bacteria; phylum Pseudomonadota; class Gammaproteobacteria; order Burkholderiales; family Casimicrobiaceae; genus JANMDS01. The sequence goes on along the minus strand of JANMDS010000336.1, from coordinate 8,503 downwards.
TCAATCAGTTGATCTTCCTGCGCTTTTCGACCAATATTGTCTTCAGCTTTTTGTGCCAAGTATCGGAAATCTCGTTGCGTGTCTTTGCAACGAGAGGCTACATAGGCGAAGAGACTTCGCGCGCCATCTACATGACCTATTTTATGTTGGATATCTGCCCACACATCACTAAGCTTGTTACCGTACTGCTTTGCCGTCGCCATGAGCTTGAACAGTGCCCACGGTGAACCAAGTTTGGCCGCTAGCTCAGTGAGTGCCGGTGGTATTGCAATCGCAATCGGTTTATATTTATTCGCGCTTTGCGCGAGCCCGCGGATGCGGTTGGGACTCGCTGAAGGCGAGTTTGCGTATTTATTTAAGTTAATACTACTTACAGATAGACCGCTAGACTCACTCGTAAATATTTGATTTTCTTCAATATTATTGCTACGTCCATCCGACATTGTGGCGGATGGATCGCGCAAAAAATCGAATGCCCTTAATGTAATTTCTGAAAATAGGATTTTCGCTCGTTTGAATGTGCCGTTATCGGCGCGAGCGGGTTCAGTCAGCGTCAGAAGCCCGCTCTTTTGTAAGATTGATAATGCCCGTTCAACTGTCCGCATCGATACCCCCGTTCGTTCGACCAGATAACTTCGGGAGCAAAAAATTGGCGCGCGCGGTCGCCGCAATGAGATGAGATCAACGAGCGCTGCTAGTACGTCTCGCGTAGCCCGGCTTTTTCCGCAGGCGATTCCGATCTCGATGCTGGTGTACACCAGTCTAAATGCACGAGCAATTTTTGGGATCGCTTCACCTGAGCCTCTACGCTTTGATCCATCCGCAGATGAAAAGAGGTCAATCGTGGCCGAGGTCATGGTAATAACCTCTTGACAGCGCTGTTACGCGGGTGTATATTTTGCATATTGATTGTAGTTGCTGCATAGAAAAGCGCCCGGCAAGGCGCTTTTTGCTTTTCTAACATCCGCTTTCGAGTTGAAAGTCTCTCTGGCGGGGCTCATTTCACAAAACGTTCACTAATTTAATTTTCAGTCGCTTTGCTTACGCGACGTGCATGAGAATATAGCACCGTACCTGAAAAGTTGTAAGCTGTGTAATTAGCCAGCTATCCCGTCACGACCCGTAGCTGCGCTCTGTCGGCTGGTAAGCCACCCGCGGAAACCCAATCGATGGACGGCCTCCCGAAACAGGCCGTCCTCCTGGTTCAATGTGTTTGCCGCAAGCTGCTTTTTGTTCTGATACTCGCGCGCGAGCTCGATACGCTGGGCAAGGGGCAAGCCATCAATGAATAACTGAATCGAGAGCGACATGGGCTCCTGTTTGGCTTGACGTAACGCAGATGTTGGGGACGAAGATCCAGTTGCTTTCGAGGCGACGCTGGCGTTTTGTGCTCTTGCCACTGGCTTACGCTGTAGCGGGCCATCAACCGTCAACATCTTCAATAAGTACCCGGCCGGGCTCCGTTTAACGCGACCGTCGCGCACCTCGGCTTCAATATAGTTCACTGTTTGTTCAACCTTTGGCAACGCGTGTTCGCGTACGATCTGTGCGGCCAGCTTTTCGCTGATCCCAAGTCGTTGCATCCGGTCAAGCGCCAACCCTTGCTCTGGCGTCGAGACTATCGGATCAACGTTGACGGTTAGTAAGCTAGGCTGCTTCGTTTCCGCGATTGAGAACCCGATTCCGAGCACCTTATTGCCTTTTTTGCTGAAGCGAGGCGTGATTTGAATATCGGTATGCTTATTGATCTCGGTGACCGCTGGAGTCAGCACGAATTTCTTGAGGTATTTGAACTCGTTGTATGTCGGCGCGGTTGCGTTAATCAGTTGCCGGAAAAGCGGTAATGGCCACTCCTTCCCTGTCGAGCCGGTATTGCGAAAGCGAGCCACATTTTGGTAAAGCGCGATCGAAAATGACGACGCTAAGTTTTGCTGCGTTGCTAACGAAATTGTTGCGTAAACCGTCGGATTAAACAGGCGAGAGGCCAATGCTTCGTCATAGCGCCAGCGCACCATACCCGACTCGATCGAGCTCCACGACATCATTGTCGTGGTCTCCCAGCGCGCACCGCTTTTTTTATCATCGCCCAATAAGTTGAACTGCACTTCTGTCGTGACAAGCTTCGATAGGGCTTCACGAAGGTGCTCGGTATTCTCGCTGCGCTCCCACCCGAGCAGCGACATCAAGAGCTTGGCAGGCATTTCATGTGTTGCGCCCGTTGGGAGACTGTCGTACGCTTGCAACAGAAGGTAGTCGAACACTTTTCGCTCAATAAGCCCGAAAGGTGCCGAGACATGAATTGCAGCGACATGCTTTTTAAGCAATTTGCGGAGCTCGCGCTCCGACGGAGAAAGAGAACTTGCCATCTGATCTTTTGCTTAATGGGTCATATCTGTAGTTTGCTGACATCACCTTATATTTGTCAAGCACCGCATTTTCTCACCTGCCACCGCAAACTATCACTTGCTCGTGATTTTGCCACCGCAAACCTTCACTTAGTCACCGTGATTTATCACTCAACGTGGCTACAACCTAATACAGACGGGAGTCTCCATTGGCAAACAGGTGTTTAAACACTTCTTAAACAACAACCACAAATCTGCTGTTGTTTTTCTTGTTTAATACTCAAAAAGCCAATGAGGTGATAGTTTACGGTGGTCTCGCCAAGAACCGGCGTAAATCATCGAAAGTATTGACAAAGTGCCCACGATCTATAAGAATGTCAATATTGTACAAATTAGAACGCAAAATTATGAAAGAAATCACAAGGGTAGATCTGGATGCTTTGATTGATATTGCAGACCGTGCCTCTCGCGTCCACGAGGCGGTTCGGGACCAAATGCTTGAGCCCCACCCACGTAAGGTGCCGCCCTTGTTCTCGGTGGCCCAGATAGCTGCACTTTGCGACATGGACAAAAAGCAAATGGAGTATGCCCTTGAAAAACGCTCGGATTTGCCCCGTGGTGTACTCGCGGAAGGTAAGCGGAAACGGGCATTTTCGCTTAAAGAAACGCGTGAAGTCGTTAGCGCGCTCGGTACTCGGCAAGCGCGGACCACGGGGACAAAAGGGATCACGGTTGCTTGCGTGAACTTCAAGGGAGGTTCGACTAAGACCACGACCGCATTCAACCTCGCGCAAGGACTGTCATTGCTGGGTCGCAAGGTTCTCTTGTTTGATCTTGACCCACAAGGCTCCGCAACGATGCTCACCGGCTTAATGCCGGCCGTTGAAATCCGCGAGGAAGATACGGCCTCGATGCTCGCTCTTTTGCCCAGGTCGGAAGCGCCTACAAATTTGGATTATGCGATTCGTGAAACCTACTGGGACGGCATGGATATCGTGCCTGCCGCGCCGTTGCTGTACAACGCAGAGCTCTTGCTGCCGGTCATGGCACGCGACGTATCGATTGAGTGGTGGAATATTGTGAATGCTGCGCTTGAAAAGCATCGTCTTGATTATGATTACATCATCATTGATACGGCCCCGAGCCTTAGCTACTTGGTGGTGAATGCGATTTTGGCGGCAGATGCACTGCTAATGCCGCTGCCGCCCGAGAATCTGGATTTCTCATCATCGGTGTCTTTTTGGGCGCTGGTAACCGAAACACTCGCTTCGCTTTCAACCCACAAGGGTGCGGTCAAATCATTTTCTTTCGTGAACATTCTGATGTCCAAGGTAACGTCGCGTGCGGGTTCCTCGCAAAAGCGAGCGTCGTCACTTGTGAAAGCGTGGATTCAAAAAGCCTACGGCGGACATGTTTTGCCTGTTGAGATTCCCGTGAGCGAGCTGTCGTCGCTTGGCGCTATTCAGTTCGGCACGGTTCACGATGTCAAAGATGAGTCCGGTTTCGCGAAGGAAGGTAGCGTTCTGCGCGATTCTTTTGATCGCTTGGCAAAAATAATTGACGATCAAGTTGTGGCCTGTAATTTTGGAGGTGATATTCAGTGAGCGCTAAAGCAAATGAGCCCGGATCAAAAGCCGGAGGCCTAGATGATCTCAGGCGCCGGAGTGATGCCGCGCTTGAGGATTCGAGCAAGCCATTGGAGGCGTCAGGGCTGCGTCCTGCAGCAACATCCATTGGTGCTGCCGCTTTGATGAGAGGCACCTTGATTGATGCGGAGGCGCGGGTAAAAGCGGCAGAAAAGCGAGTAGGGCGCGCGATGATCGTTAAGCTTTCTGACCTGATTTCGGTTCCTGGGCGTCGTCGCACACTCTCCGCGGATGAGTACCGTTCGCTCCTCGAAAACCTCCGACACAACGATTTGGTAACGCCGGTTACCGTCCGCGAAACGGATGTTGCGGGTAAGTTTGAAATTCTCTCTGGTGACAATCGTGTAGCAGTCTATCGTGAGTTGGGACGCGATAGCATTGAGATTGTCATCAAGGATTTCGAGGGCGAAACCGCAGAAAAGGCGGCTTTCTTCGCTAACTTGCTTCAACCGAATCTACCTGACTACGAAAAATTCATCGGCTTTTCTAAACTGCTTGCGGAGCAGGGCGCTACGCAGGAGTCGGTTTCGCGCGCATCAGGCGTTAAGAGACCCGTCATTGCGCGCATTATGGGCTTTGGTTTTTTGCCCGAAACGATCCATGTATTCTTGCGCCAGCATACGAGAACGCTTTCTTTTAACTCGCTGCCAGCGTTGCGTGCCGCAATTAGTGCCGGTGCATCGGTAGAGCAATTGGTAGAAAAACTGGGGCTTGTAGCGTCCGGTGAAATGACGCAAACAGAGTTTGGATCCTACCTCCGCTCTTTGGTTGCCCCGCGTGACGATGCGGGGCAGTCGTTTCCCGTTATCGAGTTATCTGGCATTGGCCGGATCGAGCGCGGTATAGATCGGATTTCAATCGCTTTTTCGCCCGCTTTGTTGGATGATGAATTGACCACCTTAGTAACAGAAACGCTTTCAAAGTTATTGCGTGAGCACCAGAAAAAAACGGCATTGTTATAGTATAACAATGCCGTTTTCGCCGATCTCGCATCGCAACTAGGTCTTTTTCTTCCAGCGAACAGATGCCGCAAGTCGAGCAAGGTCGGCTCGTTGATCGCTTGTTAGCGCTGCGTTGCGAGCCTTACCGCCGCGCAGGCCGCCCCTAACGCTTGCAGCGCGTTTTGTTTTAGGCACAGCCTCTCCAGTTGCTTGCTGCGCCACGCCGAACGCAGTCTGGTTGATGTCTTTTCTTGGCATGGTCGAATTCTACTGCGTTAATGGCGTTATCACTCGAAAATATTATCGCCGTCGGGATCGGAACGAGCGGGTCTAAACCCAAGATGTACCTTGCTCGAAGCTGAGATTTCGTCCCGTATGCGCGCCGTTTCCCGCAGTAGATGAATTCGCAACCCCTCGTGCTCCTGCCTGGTTACTTCCTCGCGCGCAAGCGCCTTCGCAAGCTGTGCTTTCAAGGTTTCCACCGTCTCAGCATCGCGATCAAAATTTTCTGCGGGGGCGGAGAAGGGTGGGGGGATAGCCGCTCGCAACGCAGTTGTAGCGGCGACAATATCACGTTTGGAGCCGCCGCCTAGCAACTCGCGAAGCCGTTTTTGGGTTGGGACGACGCCTGTTTCTTTGTGCAATTTGGCGGCGAGTGCGACTGCCATCTGTGAATAGCTTTTTTCCGAGCGCTTACGGCCGCGACCCATTCGGTGTACCTGCGTGATAGTTAATATGGTACAGTGTACCATAATTAAGTGGTTTGAGGTGAGAATGCCCGTAGAAGTCGATTTGTTTCACGGGATTGGCCCCGTAAATTCCTGTTGGGTGCCGATTTAACAATGCGTAACCATATGATTTATATGCTTAAAGTAATCGCGAAGCGCGCTTAAAAGGAGCGCTAGATTTTCTCGTGGAACAATTTTTGTGGACGGTTTAGTTGGCGTTCTTTGTGCGAAATCGCCGCTGCCGTTGCGCGCCTGTGAGTGCTTTGGAAAGCGGTGGTCGTCCCCGTGCTGACGCGACTCGCGACCAAGCAAGGCCCGCGATACTCTGCCTTGCGACCACATCAAATACTGCGTATGCCATAGCACCAAGCGCGTAGCGCGCCTGTTCGATTGGCTTGGCCGTGCTCACCACACCAATGCGAACCGGCATCCAATCAGCTTGCCCGATTTCAATGTAGTCCGTCCGCGAGGTGTCGATCACGACTGGTCGATTTGTCCACTCGCCCGTTGCCCGGCACTCGCAGCCTGCTGCTTTACAAAGCTCACGTAGTGACAACGTTTGTTCACTTCCTCTAAGCGTTATGCGGGCGGAAATGATCGTCGGGATTGGGAAAAATAAAGGAAGTGCCATAATTGCGACTATATCATTATTGTTACTGTAACATTTAATATGCGCTCAGAAAAAAACGACTCAGAATTCAACAGGCTTTTGCGTGCCTGCGGTGATATATCTCATGAAATTGGCGCTGGCATGGCGTACATCGGGGGTATTGCTGTTTACCTGCACGCAGTAAATACCGATGCCACCGCGAGTTATGCCGAGGCCACGCACGACGCCGATTTCTACATTGGGGTGAGCGACATGAGTGATCTGCGAGATCGCGAAGAGGTGACCCCAAACCGTAGGCTTTCGAAGTCGCAATTGATCCGGGATGGTTTTGAATTCGATATCTATACCGAACGCCTGTCGTCACTCATTGTCCCTTATTCGGCGGTCATGGCCGAACGCATGTTTTACGACGATATCCCTGTCGCATCCCTTGAGCACCTTTGCGCTTTGAAGTTAGAAGCGTATCGGGATCGGTATGCGAGCGCAAAGGGAGATAAAGATGCCAAGGACTTGTTACGACTTTCTATGATCGTCGCCGCTGGCGGGATTGCGTTCGACCCTTACGAGGTCGCCATCTACATCACGGACGAGCATAAAGCAATGTTGTTGCGGGTTCAGAACAGCACGAATGCGCTTGCAATGGCGAGGGGAAACGCAATGGTCGCGAAACGCATTCGTGAGGGGTTCGCTGTTTTTTCCAAAGGAATCGTATGTGCGATTGACCATCCTGAGTTGCGCCCGATTCCAGACGAATCTAGTTCGCCATCGCCTTAACGCCCTCAAGCTTGCTGTGGCCACGCGATAGCAAGCTTGCCGTAGCTCTTATTCTGCCGGGCTGTGTGGCCGAGTTGTGACGCCACAGTTGAAAGCGCTGTGTCGTATCGAGCATTCGCTGCCGCCTGATGCCGGGTCACGTAAAGCGTATAGCGATGGGAGGTGTCGTTCGGCCAAATGCGCTTACTTACTGCGGCGACTTGTCGCGAGCACTGCCGGAGTAGTTCTTCCGCCGTCGCATCACGCCTTGCTGCTCGGTAAGCCGCGATGAAATACTCGACGACACGGTAGGACTCGATATTGCTGATTGGTAGCGTGGAGCGGCGTTCGTCGCCTCGCTGCTTTAGGGTGACTGTGGATACGCACAGTAGCCCATTTTGTGCGGCCTCTTGATCCCATGTCGGCAAATGCGCCGTCTCCCATTCCCCCGGTCTCATTCCGGTCACGATCCCAGCCGCCATCCAGCGAGCGGCGAGAGAGGCCCAAGCTGACCGATTTACGATTAGTGTGGACGTGACGAGTTGAAAGGCTTCCGGCTCTATTCCCATCTCTCGATTCGTAAACGTTGCCGCGCGTTGAGAATCCGGTGACATATTACTAATGGACATCTCAATTGCGGACATGAGTTCCGTCATCGTTGCCTGACAGTCTTTTTGTGCGTGATCGCTTCGAACATAGGCGTCCAGTGCAGCTTTGTAAAGTCGCGCGGAGCCTATTGAAATCGTACGGGTTGGATTGGCCAGCAATCCTAAAATGTGACTCCCAATCCTAATTTCTAGCGCCCCATCAATTTGTAACTTCGACGACTCTCGGGTTAGGCGGTCGATTATCTTTCGATAAGCTGGCGTAATGGGGGAGAGTTCGCTCAAAGCTGCCACTCCCCCATTAGGTACATCCCGCTAACAGCGCTGCTTACCGTGATAACGTTATTGTGTGTTAGCGTTACTTTACGAAATAACTCTCCTTGCAATGAGTAACCAAACTGTTTTAAGGCGATAACTTCGTTTATTTCGCGTGGTAACAGCACTGAATTACGTTGGTAACGTTGCATGTATGTCCTGATGTCGTTTAGAATTACCGTGTTCCGTACTATATTCTAAAACATGCGCCACCTTCTTGTATTGACCACATCCGTATTTTTGTTGGCCTGCGCGACGCCGAAGCCTCAGATTCTTGAGGTCGAAACGAAGCCAAACGCGGTTGACCTATTGATTGCTAAGCAATCTGAAGTGGTCGCTGAGTCAGCTCGCAGAATGGCGATTGGTAGACCCCAGCAGGCGTCGCGCCCCGCGGCCTTCGCTGGATCGGAGCGTCGGGTGTCTCTTGAGTGGGTCGGCCCCCCCGACCAAGCGCTTGAGCGGATCGCGCGTTCAATGGGATACTCGTTTGAACGGTTAGGCGCGCCCCCAGTGGTGCCCTTGCTCATTTCCCTGCATGTTACTGATCGTCCAGTTGGCGA
>JANMDS010000334.1:0-4217 GCA_031376405.1 Betaproteobacteria bacterium | reverse complement strand
CGAACAACAGGCGCGCTCAGTGATTCACGACTTGGTGACTGCGCCGACCACGGCGTTACACATCGCAGGCAAACTCGCACGCCACTTTGTAGCCGACGATCCGCCACCTGCCCTAGTCAAGCTTTTAGCGGATACCTTTTCGCGCACGGGCGGCGACTTATCGGCTGTCTATCGCGCGTTGGTAGAGTCGCCACTGGCTTGGCAAGCATCCAGCGTCAAGTTCAAGTCGCCATGGGACTGGTCAATTTCGAGCCTGCGTGCATTGGGCACTCGTGCGCTGGCATCAACACCGGCAGCCAACCTCATGACACAGCTCGGGCAGCCGGTCTGGCGGCCGGGTTCACCTGCAGGTTATACCGATTTGAGCTCTACTTGGGCAGCGCCGGACGCACTCATGCGTCGGGTGGAAGTCGCGCAGCGCCTCGCGCAGGAGGCCAGCGGTGCCGTCGATGCGCGCAGCCTTGCGCCGCGTATCTTGCCAGGTGTATTGAGTGACGCGACGGCTGGGGCGATTACGCGCGCAGAAAGTGGCAGCACCGCGCTCGCGCTGTTGCTGGTTTCGCCTGAATTTTTAAGGAGATAGGCATGAGCTTAGATCGACGTGGTTTTTTGAGCGCCGCTGCGCTGCTTGCCGTGCCGCAGATGCTCTTCGCGCAGGCCGCCACCGAGCGTCGCTTCATCTTCATCATCCAGCGCGGCGCGGCCGACGGGTTGAATACGGTGATCCCCTACGCGGAGCCTGCTTATGCCCGCATGCGGGGCGCGCTTGCCATCGATCCAGCAACGGCTCTCAAGCTGGACGGCACGTTTGCACTGCACCCAGCATTGCTGAAACTACGCGAACTCTACGGCGCTGGGGAGGCCAGCTTTCTGCACGCGGTCGCCTCGCCTTACCGCGACCGCTCGCACTTCGATGCCCAGAACGTGCTGGAAACCGGCGGCAACGTGCCATACCAGTTGAAGGATGGCTGGATGAACCGTCTGCTAAGCCTGTTGCCACGCAACGGCAAAGATGCGATCGCATTCTCGCCAGCGGTGCCCTTGGCGCTGCAGGGTGCAGCGGCAGTCACCACTTACGCCCCATCCAGCTTGCCGCAAGCTAACGACGATTTATTGATGCGGGTGGAGCAGCTCTATGCGACCGACCGGCAACTGCATCCGCTGTGGAGCTCAGCCCTTGAGGCGCGCGGGATGGCAGTCGGAAAAATGGGGAGCCGCGATAATCGGCAAGATTCCGCCGCACTCGGGCGCATTGCGGCGGGCTTTTTGGCGCGCGCGGATGGTCCACGTCTCGCGATGATCGAAACGAGCGGCTGGGATACCCACAGTGGGCAGGATGCCCGCCTCGCGACCCAACTGCGCAGTCTCGATGGCCTCATCGGTGCGCTGCGTGAGGGCTTGGGCGCAGCGTGGGCGCAAACGGTGATCCTAGTCGCCACCGAGTTCGGGCGCACGGTTGCCGCCAACGGCACAGGCGGCACCGACCACGGAACAGCGGCAGCCGCGATGGTCGTTGGCGGCGCAGTGCACGGCGGTCGAATCCTCTCCGATTGGCCAGGACTTGAGCAGCGCAACTTATTTGAGGGTCGTGACCTCAAACCCACCATGGGGCTTGACGCGCTGATTGCTTCAACAGTCGCCGAGACTTTCAAGCTTGACCCTGAGCGCACGACCAAGGTCTTGTTCCCTGATGCTGTTCGGGGTAAGGTGATACCTGATTTGATGCGCGGACAGGCATAACGCGTTTCGAGGTGCGGTAAATAAAACATTGACGGCGATTTACGCAGCAATGAGCCTGCGATCCGTTGCACAAATACCTGCGGCGCAAAATCGATTCGTTGCGAAACTTATCTCCTCAAAACGGCCACGCCGCGGAATGCAACGTAGTGTCTTCATCCACAAATTTCCACGAATCCGCGCCATCAAATCGGCGCTTGACTACGCCTTCCATAATCTCTAGCGGGAAGTTGCGCAAGTTCGCGGCCATGCGGTCTCCGTCGCCAATGGGCTCCCAATGGGTGACGATGCCGCAGCGTTTGCAGCGGCAGGTGGCGAGCGTTTTGTCGCCTTGGATGTAGGGCTCGGTGTGTTCCGGCTGACCGTCAATTTTGATCGTGCCCGCTTTGTAATACGCCCACACCGCGCCAACGCGTCGGCAGAGCGAGCAATTGCAGATCGTTGCCTTCTCGGGCTTTGAGGGGAGCGTGATGGTGATCGCGCCGCAATGGCAGTGTCCGGTGAGCATAATTTACTTTCCAAAATACCTACGGTGCAGTTTAGACGCGTAATTTGCGAAAATCTAAATTCTTGTCCTCATTCTCGCGCCTCCCATGCCCGCTTCCATCGTTGATTCCAATATTTTCGGCAACCTTTTTTCTGATGCGCGCATGCGCGAAATTTGGGGCGACGAAAATCGCACCGCGAAATATTTGGATATTGAGCGGGCGCTGGCGAAAGTGCAAGGCGCTTTGGGCATCATTCCCGCGCATGCGGCAGAAGAAATTCAAAAGCATTGTGATGTCAGCAAAATCGATTGGGTGAAGCTGAAAGCAAAAACCGAGCAAGTCGGCTACCCGATTATTCCGGTCGTCAATCAAATCGTGGCCAATTGCAAAGAGGGCTTGGGCGAATTCGCGCATTGGGGCGCGACCACGCAAGACATTACAGACACCGCCACCGTTTTGCAAATCCGCGAAAGCTTGGAGTGGATTGATGCTGAGCTCGCCAAGCTCTCCGCTTCGCTCGCCGCACTCTGCAAAAAATATCGGGACACGCCGATCATTGGCCGCAGCAATTTGCAGCAAGCCATTCCCGTCACGTTTGGCTACAAGATGGCAACGATTTTGGCGGGCGTCGAGCGCCATCGCGAGCGTTTGCAACAACTAAAACCGCGCGTACTCGTGGGCGAATTCGGCGGCGCGTGTGGCACGCTCGCCTCCATTGAAAAAGGCGCGATGGAAACGCAGGCGGGCTTGATGAAAGAGCTCGGCTTGGGGCAACCGTTGATTGCTTGGCATACCGTGCGCGACAACATAGCGGAAGTAGGTGCATTCTGCGGCCTAGTCGGTGGCTCGCTCGGCAAAATCGCAATGGATGTGAAGCTCTTGATGCAAACGGAGGTGGCCGAAGTGTTTGAGCCATTTGCTGTGGGGCGCGGCTCATCGTCCACCATGCCGCAAAAGCGCAACCCAATTTCTTGCCTGTACATTCACGCGAATATTTCGGTCGTGCGGCAACACGCTGCCGCGCTCATGGATGCGATGGTCGCCGATCACGAACGCAGCACGGGGCCATGGGAAATCGAATGGGTCGTGTTGCCCGAAATGTTTTGCCTAATTGCTGGCGCGTTGAAGCAAACCAATTTCATCATCGCAGGCTTAGAAGTGGATGCCGCACAAATGCGCAAAAACGTGGATATCACCAATGGCTTGGTGATGAGCGAAGCGGTGATGATGGGGCTGGGTCGCGCGATGGGTCGCGAACGCGCGCATGATGTGGTCTACGATTTATGTCGGGACGCGGTAAAAAGCAAACGCCCATTGCTCGAACATTTGGTAGAGCACGCAGAAATTTCGCAACACGCTACGCGCGCCCAACTGCAAGCCATGCTCGATCCCGCAAATTATTTAGGCGAAGCGGGCGAGATGGTGGATCGGGTGTTGGCTTCGCTGAAAAAGTAGGCTCACACCTGCGGCGCAGAATGCGTGCTTTTTTGAAGAATTCAACTAAAAATCACTAAATTTTTCCATCAAAGACCTCTGGCCGACTTGCACTTTAACAACGCACTATGGGCTACGCTTTCTTTTGGTAAGAATTAGCCGAGTTGCGGGAAGAACAGGTGGATTTTTGCTCAAAACTTTTCAAGAAAATTGGGAAAGCAACGCGCAGCCTAAAGGTGCCCTTGAGCAAAAATTCATTCCTTAGTTAAGCGCGCTTAACTGCGCGAAGTGCAGGCTAGTTCTGAAGATTATTTCTTCAAAAATAGCCCCCACTATTTAGAGCGGCATGCGCAGGCTCAAATTCACTGCTGAATAGCTTCCGGAATCCCGTGCCGAGCCGCCCGTCAAAGCTAGGCCGACATCTAGTTTGTTCATGCGCACATTGATGCCTGCGTCCACCAGCACTTGCTTGCTATTGGGCGCAATACCCAGGGCTGTGAACTGCGAGCCCGCCATCGAAACCGTGCGCACGCTCACGCTGCGGGCATCCGCCTCCAG
>JANMDS010000294.1:0-5086 GCA_031376405.1 Betaproteobacteria bacterium | reverse complement strand
GGCATGCGCATGCCCACCACGTATGTGCCGTCTTTAATGCGCGATTGCAGCGTCTCGACTAAATCAACCGCAAGGCTACGCGGCTTCCTGGCCGGCCGCGTATCGCGGGTCGGCTCACGGCCTGCGTGCAGCGAACCCTCGTCGGACAATCGGTTTGCGGTGTTGTCGCTGACTACGGCAGGAAGAGCAATATTTTTATTTACGGATGTCATCTCACACAATCATTGCACAACGCGCCAAAAGTGGCGTTTTTCTCGAACGGGTACGGTTCAAACCAGGCGTAACTCAACAGCACAACCTGCAGGATTCCGCAGGTGTAACAAAACAAGAGGTTGTATGATATCCGATGAATGCTTGGAATGGATACGTGTTAACACTCGATCTGATCTATGAGCCGCGTTGCCCCCAACTTTGCCGCCGCAAGCGCCACTATGACGCCGGGCTGGACAGACATGAGCTCCGAAAGATCGGCGCGGGCACGCAGCACCACATAGTCAGGTGTCCAGCCATTCTCAGTGAGGGCTTGCATGGCGTCTGTTTGCGCTTGCGCGATGGGTGTACCCCGTTGAACGCTTTCGATGAACGCACGCAGTGTTTTTTGTAAGCGCGGCGCCTCAGCGCGGGCAGCGCTCGATAAATAGCCATTGCGCGAAGAAAGCGCCAGACCATCTTGAGCACGGATGGTTTCGCCGCCTACGATGACGATAGGCAACGCGAACTGCTGCACCATATTGCGAATGACCATCAACTGCTGATAATCTTTTTTTCCGAACACCGCCACCCGGGGTTGCACAACGGAAAAAAGCTTCATCACCACGGTGGCAACCCCTACGTAAAAGCCAGGGCGAAAGTGCCCCTCCAGCACGTCGGCAATGGCCGCGGGAGGATGCACTTTAAATGTTTGTGGCTGCGGATAAAGCTCGGCCTCATCAGGGACGAAGAGCACATCGCAGCCGGCCTCGGCGAGCATCTGGCAATCTGCGTCAAAAGTGCGCGGGTAGCTCCCAAAATCCTCGTGCGGCAAAAATTGCAGTCGGTTCACAAAAATGCTGGCGACCGTTACGTCACTCAATGGCTTGGCGAGCTTAATTAGCGCAATGTGCCCATCGTGCAGGTTGCCCATGGTCGGGACAAGCGCGGTTTTTTTGAAAGGTGCGAGCGCATCGCGCAGCACATTTATTGTTCTGCAAATCTTCATCCGCCGCCGCGTTGGTAGTGTTTTAAAAAGCGATCTAGGAAAGCATCGGCTTCTGCCCTCGGGTACCCTTCGAGCCTGAGTCGCATCGTCATTCGAGACATTTTCATGAGCGCAATGCCTTCAAAACGCTCAGGCCCGAGCGCGATCCGCCATTTTTTCTTGCCCTCAGCGGCGGACAATTCATTCCCTGCATCTTCAAACGCGGTAACGTCAGTAGCCCGAGCGAGATAGTTGCGAAACGCACTGGGGGAGTACGCGATATCGGCGTGGTATTCAAACGCGCCATCGGGCATGGCGGTAAGCCCATGAAACATAGGGTTATCCTCCCGCCACGGGTGGCCAAATTGCTAACGCCTCGCCCGACTGGAGCACTCTTACCGAGCGCGCTTTTTTATCCAAGTAAACGCCATCGACCAAAACGAGGTGCACGAGGTTGGCCGGCATATCGTAGCGATCAATCACTTGCTGCACTGTGGTGCTTTCGGGCACATCGATTTCGATTCGGGTGCGGTGGTGCGTGGCCTCGGCGGGCAGGTAATCGCGCAGGGTGGCGTGAAGCTTGAAAATGATTTTCATATGGGTATTTTGCCCAAAATGGGAAAAGGTTGCGGTTGGCGCAATTGGTTCTCGTAGAATTCAATGTAACGATGAGTAAAACTAAACCTGACGAGAAGCTTTTGGACGAGAACCAAAAACGCCCGCAACGACTGCAGATGTCCGACATCGCCCGCATGGCAGGGGTTTCTACTTCCACCGTTTCGCGCGCTCTTGCGGGCAGCCCGCTGGTGAATGCTGAAACGACGGCCAAGGTGTTGGCGCTCGTGGAGCGAGAGTCCTATACGGTAAACGCAGGCGCAAAGCTGCTGCGCACGGGAACAAACCGCACGGTTGCGGTGGTGGTGCCGCTCGATCCCGCTACGCGGCAACACGTATCCGATCCTTTCTTTCTCTCGATCATGGGGCGCTTAGCCGATTCGCTTACCGAAAAAGGCTACGACATGTTGTTCACCCGAGTCGATGCGAACCGACTGGATAAAGTGGCAGATGTTTTTTTAACCGGCAAAGCGTGCGGCATCATTATGATTGGGCAATGGCACCATCACGATCAACTCGATGTGTTGTGTGAACTGGGGATACCCATCGTGGTGTGGGGGGCTAAGCTTGCCACGCAGCGCTATGCCACCGTGGGCACCGACAACGAGTGGGGCGGCTACATTTCGGGCCGGCATTTGCTCGCGCGCGGACGACACCACGTTTATTTTTTGGGCGACAATACCTCACCCGAGGCGGCGCAGCGCTATGAAGGTTTTTTGCGCGCCTGTAAGGAGCATAAAACCTCAATGCGATCACACGGCCTGTTGGCCTGCCCGTTTGTGGTGGAGCTGGCCGAAGCGCGCGTACACCGTGCGCTCGATGAAGGGGTGGAGATCGACGGTATTGTTGCCGCCAGTGATATGCTCGCGATGGGCGCGATCAATGCCCTGCGCTCACGCGGGCTTACCGTGCCTACCAAGGTGGCCGTGATTGGCTACGATGATATCCCCGTGGCGAGACACTTTACGCCCGCGCTCACCACCGTGGCCCAGCCACTCGAAATCGGTGCAGATTCTTTGGTCGATACGCTATTGGCTGTGATTCGTGGGGAGCCTGTGGCCTCAAAGTCACTCGCAACCGAATTGCGCATTCGCGATAGCGCTTAAAAACAGCATTTTTTCAGGAGATAATCCTGAAAAATGCCTTCATTTACGCCGCAGGTATTTAGCGAGTGAGCACTTCTAGGCGCGCAATCCACAGCATTGCTTGCGCTTTTGATTCGCCACACATTTCCACGCTTGGGCGCAAACCCGCACAAAACGCGGGGCGCTCGGGCTTGCTAAAAAGCTTGCAGGCGAAATGTTCATCTAACTGGATGCAGGGCACCCCCGCCGGTTTGCCGTTGGGCATGCCCGGGATTGGTGAGGTAATCGAAGGCGCAATGCAGCACGCACCGCACTGCACACGGCATTTCACGCGGGTTAAATACCAAACTCAGCGCAGAGCTTGGCCACGGTGGCTTTGAGCTTTTCGTTGTCCGCCTCTACTTGATCGAGCCTAGCTTTGAGCGCTAACAGCTCACTCAACGATACATCAGCAACGCCATGCTCTGCAGCTGCAACCTGCGGCGCGTAATGGGGCATTTCCACCGCGCCGCAAAGTAAGTGCGCCCAGCGCGGCTCGCGTGCACCAGGCGCGCGCGGCTGCTCGACTACGAACTGCTTTTGGCGCAATTCGTTCATGAAGCCTTCAACTGCAGAGATGTCGGCAAACTTGTGAATCCGCTCGCTATGAATGCGCAACTCTGCTAACGTTTGCGGGCCGCGCAACATGAGCACAGTCAGGAGCGCCACCGACTGGCTGGGTACACCAAACACCTTGCCAAAATTGTGTGCGTAGCGGGTCACGCGCCCGCCCGATCCTTCGTACACGAGATCGAGTAATTTCAGGCCGTCTACGGTGGCTTGCACTTGCGCATCGCTCGCCTCGATTACCGGATCGCGGCTTGATTTTTGATTGCAGCCTGCGGTCAGTGAATTGAGCGAAAGCGGATACGTGTCGGGCACTGTATGCTGCTTCTCCACCATCACGCCGAGCACGCGGGATTCGAGCAACGACAACGTGCGAATCATAGTTTGCTCTCCGCAACCAGCACCGGGTTGTAGCGCGGATCGTTATACATTTTGAACTGCCGGTATACCTTAAAGTAGCACGAGCCTTCGGCACAATTATGTAATAACTTTTCGCAATTTTCAGCCAAATCTGCGCGTTGTTGCAACAGTTGCGCGAGCTTGGTTTTGCTCGATTCGATGTGGTCGGCATCCACATCGGTGCGCTCAATTTGCTTTTTCATCGCTCGTATTTTGAGCGCCATAATCGAGAGCCGGTCGATCATCGCGCCCGCCGTTTCGCTGTGGAGTACCGCATTTTTTGCTACCGAACGCGGGTCGGCGATGTTCAAATCTACAAGCAGTATTTCATCGATACGTTCGACCGCATCATTACGCGCTTGATTAAATTTATCAATTGCGCGCTTGTTGGCGGCGATGTCAGCGTCGCTTGCTTTTGTGCGGCGCGCAAGATCTTCTTCGTCCCACAATTGCGAATTGAAACGATGGTTTGCGATGATCCACTCGAACGCGGTGCTCGGGTTTGTCGGAGCGAGGTGGGAATCGTGAAATTGCGTGATTTCTGAGAGTGTGATCGACATCATTTTGCAAGTTTATGCTTCGCGCACGTTACGGGCCATGAGCGCGGCCACAGCTTGTTTCGGCGTAGTCGTGCCTTCCAACAATTGCGCCACGGCTTCGCAAATCGGCAGCTCAATTTGGGAGATATTGCTAAAAAACCGGCTGTTTTGCGCCGCAGGTATACCTTCAGCAACGTGCCCGAGCGCAGCGACGATTTCGGGTAGTGTTTTGCCCTGTGCCAGCCCGAGCCCGACGCGGCGGTTGCGGGATAAATCTCCAGTGCAGGTGAGCACTACATCACCCATGCCAGCCAGGCCCGCCAACGTTTCGGCTTCGCCGCCCAAGGCCACCGCGAGTCGGGTAATTTCGGCAAGCCCACGGGTGATGAGCGCGGCCCGAGCGTTTGCGCCTAACTGCAAACCGTCGCACAAACCAGAGGCAATCGCAAGCACATTTTTAAGCGCACCGCCCACTTCCACCCCCACGACATCAGTGGTGGGATAAATGCGCAGCGCTTCGTCCCGCAAGGCGTTCGCAAAGGTGTTTGCAAACGCCGAATCTTCCGAGGCAAGCATTACCGCAGCAGGCAAGCCACGGGCGACTTCTTGCGCGAACGAGGGGCCTGAAAGAATGCCGAACGGGGCGTTTCGGGAGGGGGCAATGC
>JANMDS010000273.1:0-14028 GCA_031376405.1 Betaproteobacteria bacterium | reverse complement strand
GATCAAGGCACGATTTATGCTCGTAGGCCGGTGTAGGACTAAATCAAACCAGAAATTACAAAATACATCGGAGCTGAATCATGATTAAAACTGCATTAAAAGCACTCTGCAGCGCAGCCGCTACGCTGCTCATCGCCAGTACGCCGCTGCAAGCGAGCGTTTTGGTTGATATTACAGGTGGCGCCCCAGCAAATTGCGGCGGATGCGGTGTAGTTGGCACCACATCCGGCTATAGGTTTCAGCTAACGAACAATTACGTTATCGATGGTCTTGGCGTTTGGGACGAAAATGCTGATGGTCTTCTAGCGCCTGCGATGACGGGATTGTGGGACAGCACGGGTGTCTTGCTCGCATCAGTTTTAGTCACCAACGCGGGCGATGTCGAGGTTTCTGCGATCACGAGTGGTCGATGGCTCATTCAAGACGTTTCCGCCCTTACCTTGGGTCCTGGCGTTTACTTTGTCGGTAGCCAGTATTTCAGCCAAACATCGGAGGCGCGTCTGAATCCCACTCCGATCACTGCGGCGGGCATCACGATACTCGGTGGCGCGCAGAATACGGTCAATTCTGGTTTTTCAATGCCTAATCAGGCCACCGGATTCATCATTTTTGGCCCAACCATGCGCGAAGCGGCTACCGCCGTTCCGCTGCCTTCAGGATTGCTCCTGAGCGCGTTGGGCTTAGCCGCGCTCGCGGGTTCGCGTCGTCAGCGTCGGGCGGGGTAATTTAGGCTGAGGCGCAGGTGCATTCGCTCGCGTTTGCAATGAAAAATTCGGCCTGAGTGGCCGTTTTTTTTGGCAATGTTTCGTTGCTTTACGTGAATCCCTGAGAAAGATCTCTGAACGACTAGAACCGTCCATGTTGAGCGAAGCGAAACATCAGCTTACGTACGAGAACTGCAAGAAATTACCGAATTTTCTATGCCAACTGATCCTTCGCTACGCTCAAGATGGAGTTTGATGTGGACTGAAGCGTTGCGAACGAAAATACAAGGTAGTTATGCAGAGGTCTCTACGATGTAAAACAAGTGTATTTTCTGGAAGATAACGTCCAAAAAACACCGTTTTTGCGCCGCAGGTTTTTATGTTTTTCCGGCACAATTGCACGATGAAACTCACCACCGAACGCCTCCACATCCGGCAATGGCAAGACAGCGACCGCGCGCCCTTTGCGGACTTGAGCGCAGACCCGCGCGTGATGCGCTATTTCGATAAAACGATGGACGAAACCGAGAGCAACGCGGCGATTGATCGCTGGACAAAATCGATTAACGATTTTGGCTATGGCTTTGGCGCGGCCGCGCTTCGTGAGACAGGCGAATTGGTGGGCGTAATCGGCTTGTTTATTCCCACCCGATTTGTAATGCCGTGGGCGCCGGATGATGTGGAAATTGGTTGGCGTTTGGCGCAGCCTTTTTGGGGGAAAGGTTTGGCCACCGAGGGCGGGCAGGCGTGCATTGAATATGGATTCGGCGTATTGAATCGAGATCAGCTTTTCGCGGTGACCGCGATTCAGAATGCGCCTTCGCGCAAGGTAATGGAGCGGCTTGGCCTTCAGAATACGGAGCGCGATTTCGATCACCCTGCGCTCGTACCGGAGCATCCGCTCGCTCGGCATTGCTTGTACGAAATTGAGAATCCAGCCACGCAGTAAGTGCGTAGCGCGATGTCGCATCGCATGGAAACGGCATTTCTTGCGCTAGACCTGCGGCGCAAAATGAGCGTGTTTTCACATTTACCTCCCAGAAAACCGCACTTTTGCGCTTTGGGCTCAACCCAAAGCTAAAGGATAAAAGGTCACGCTGTTTCGCTCTCGGGCGGCGGGTATACTCGCAAGCTTGCCAAAAGTCACTAGAACCTGGGGAAATCCATGCGCAACGCTTCGTCACCACAACGCTTTTCTTACCCGCTCAAGCCGCTTGCGATTGCCACGGCCCTTGCCCTGACGGTGAACGCCGCGCATTCGCAAACGCTACTCGATATGGGCGGCAATTGGGGACGGTTTGGCGTGGGGATGAACAGTAACGGTGACGTTCATGGCGAGATGCTGTTGCGCATGACTCCCCGCGCGGACCAACGCGTGATTTTGGAAGGCTCGGCTGGCGAACATCAAGCGCTCGGCTTAAAGCTTTCGTACCACGTTGCGCCTCGGGTGTTCCTCATGCCCGGCGTATTGAAAGGGTTCGTCGCGTTTGACCGTAATGCCGATAAGGCCCGCAAAATTACGGCTGGTATCGGTGGTGAAGCGGGCAATCTATTTTGGGGCGCGTATGGCAGCCGTGGCATGAGGGACAGCGTTGCTGGGTTTAACGCCTTCGGCTCGCCTGTTTCCTTTCGCCCCTACGATTCAGGTTTAGGGCTGCGCGCTGGTAGCTTCTTCGATTCGACATTGCTTCGGCTCACGTTGGGTGCCGACTACGAGCAGGGAAAACAGGGCGCGCGGCAAGTAACGGGTTCGGTGATGCTCGAAAAATATTTGGAAGGTTCACCCGTTTCCGTAGCGCTGAATATGGAAATGTTGCGCCGTCGCAGCGATAGCGAAGCGAGAACCGATGAAACCCGCGGGGCCGTAACCGTGCGGCTCGATTTGCAAGGCCGCTCGGCGAGCGTGCCAACAACTTCCGTCACCCGTGGGCTGGATAACCCTGTAGCCCACAAGCGCACGGTTGATTCCTATGCGCGCGCTGCGGGGATCGCGCCTCCCCCCATTGGCAACCGCGCGCCTACGACGGGTGACGATGCCGCAACCGCCGTAAGCGGTGGGGCAGAAGTGACGATTGATGTGCTCGCGAACGACACCGATGCCGACAAAGATGTACTTACGCTCGAAAGCGTAGGCGTGCCACAACACGGTACGGCGAAGATTGTTTCCGGAAAAGTGGTGTATGCCGCCGCGGCGAACTATGTAGGCGCTGATGCGTTTACCTATTCCGTGAAAGATGCTATGGGCGCTGCTGCAACAGGCACCGTGCGCGTTACCGTTACCGCAGGCGTGGCGGCCACGCCTGCGCCAACCCCTACGCCAACTCCTTCCCCCGCGCCAACGCCGACACCGTCCCCCACGCCAACGCCCGCCCCGACACCTGCGGTAAATCGCACGCCGGTCGCGAACGCAGACGTATATACCGTGACAGCAGGGAGCAGCGCTAATTCATTTAACGTGCTGGCCAACGATACCGATGCGGATGGCGATGTGTTGTCGGTCATCACCGTGAGCAACCCTGCCCATGGCATCGCAACAATATCGGGCAAGGCTGTGCTGTACACGCCCACCGCTGGCTACACCGGCGCAGATAACTTTAGTTACACGGTAACTGACGGTAAAGGTGCCAACGCAGCCGGTGCGGTAACGGTAACGATTTCGCCTACTGCTGCGCCAACTCCAACTCCTACACCCGCGCCGACTCCACCAGCGGGTGCAAACCAACCACCAAAGGCGGTTGACGATACGTTTACCGTGAGCTGCGCGGCAGGGGTGGCAACCAATTTTGTGGTCACAACCAACGATTCCGATCCGGATTCGGCCTCCGGCGATCAGTTTTTTGTTGTGGGCTTTACTTTCCCCGCTGCGACCCAGGGCACTTTGAACTTGTTGGGTAATGGTGAATTCAAATTTGTCGCATCCGGTTTGGCGTTCGGATCCACTTCGTTTCAGTACACCCTTAACGACAACAAAGGCGCCTCCGGTACAGCCACCGTAACGCTGCGCTGTCAATAAAGGTGAGAAGGCGCAACGCGTTACATGATTGCTGAACTGCTAGACACCAACGATATCGCGCTCGACGTGACAGTATCGAACAAGCGCTCGCTCTTTGAGCATATCGGCGCGATGGTAGAGGCCCATCATGGCTTATCTGCCCGAACGGTAACCGAGAGCCTCACCGCGCGCGAACGGTTGGGCACAACTGGGCTTGGCGAGGGCGTTGCGATACCGCACGGCCGGTTGCGTGGACTCGAACGTGCAATAGGCGTGTTCGTGCGGCCACATAGCCCGATGGCGTTTGACTCACCGGATGGCAAAGCGGTGGATCAAGTGTTCGCGCTCCTCGTGCCAGAAAACGCTAACGATCACCACTTGATGATATTGTCTGAGCTGGCACAGCACTTTAGCGAAAAAACGTTTCGGGATGCGCTGCGATCCGCCGTTGATGCCCAAGCTGTGCACGCGCTGTTTTCTGCTCCATGAGCAACTCAATCAGTATCGCCTCGGTTGTCGCCGATCATGCGCAACGGTTGGGTTTCGAGTGGGTGGCAGGTCGGGATGGCGGGACCCGATTGGTCGCGATGTCTGCCGGGGTGAACTCCACTATCGGCACCATCGGCCACATGAACTTTATCCACCCGTTTCAAATTCAATTGATCGGGCCGGTGGAATCAAGCTACCTCGAAGCCCTCCCTGAGGCAGAGCGTTTACATGCACTCGATGGGCTTTTTTTCCCAGAACTCGCGCTGTTGGTCGTAGCAGGTAATGAAGGTCAAACCCCTTCCTTTTTAAGCGCGCTGGAAGATAGGGCTAATGCCCATCACGTTGCGCTCGTGCGTTCGCCACGCACCTCTCCTCACATCGTAGATGTATTGCGGCTCTATCTGGCACGTAAGCTTGCCGAGAGCACCACGATGCACGGCGTGTTTTTGGATGTGTTGGAGTTAGGTGTGCTGATTACCGGCGCATCGGCTATTGGTAAGAGTGAATTGGCACTGG
The DNA here is from genome assembly GCA_031376405.1 of Betaproteobacteria bacterium. GTDB lineage: Bacteria > Pseudomonadota > Gammaproteobacteria > Burkholderiales > Casimicrobiaceae > JANMDS01. Next base: position 9,327 of record JANMDS010000273.1, on the reverse strand, counting down.
AGCTCATTTCGCGCGGACACGGGCTCATCGCGGACGATATCGTCGAGCTCTATCGGGTCACCCCCGATTTAATCGAAGGGCGTTGCCCTGATTTATTGCGTGACTTTTTAGAAGTGCGTGGCATTGGCGTACTCAATATTCGCGCGATTTTTGGTGAAACCGCTGTGCGCCCGCGAAAATCGTTGAAGCTCATCATTCAACTTGAAGATCATAGCAACGAAAAGTGGACGCAGCTTGATCGTTTGGCTGTGAATGCCACCTATCAAGATGTGTTGGAAGTGCCAGTACGAAAAGTAACCGTGCCGGTTGCGGCAGGACGCAATTTGGCGGTTTTAGTTGAGGCAGCAGTGCGAAATTTTGTTCTCAATTTGCGCGGCATCGATTCGACGCGTGAATTTATCGAACGCCAGCAACGGCTCATCTCTGGCGGTGGCGCTTGACTACGCGCGAGGTGGTGCTCGTCACCGGCGTATCGGGCTCGGGTAAGTCTGTTGCCCTTGGCGCGCTGGAAGATTGCGGCTATTTTGCTGTACAAAACTTGCCACCTTCACTGCTCACTCCGCTGTTGAAAGAGCTGGATTCCGAGGGCTACCCCAACGTAGCGGTCAGTTTCGATATGCGCTTGGCGGGGCAGTTCTATGTGCTGCCGATTGCGCTTCGCGCCTTGGCCCGAGAACAAATCCCTGCGCGTGCGCTCGTGCTCGAAGCAAAAGATGACACGCTCATTCGACGCTTTTCCGAAACGCGACGCCACCATCCCTTCGCTGAAAAATTAGGCCTCACACTTGCGGAAGCCATCGCGCACGAGCGCGAACAATTGCAACCGCTTATCGATGTTGGCACACGCGTGGATACGAGCGGGCTCTCCTCGCATGCGCTGCGCACGTGGGTACGCGAGTGGGCGCAAGGCCCGCACGCGCTGGCTGGGCACGGATTGACGCTCGTTTTCGAAAGCTTCGGTTATAAGCACGGCGTGCCACTCGACGCAGATTTGGTGTTTGATGCCCGCATGTTGCCAAACCCGCACTACGAGACAGGCTTGGCCGATCGCACAGGGAAAGACCGTGCGGTGGAAAATTTTTTAGAACCGATCCCAGACGTGCAGCGCTTTATTGCAGACATAGAAGCGTATGTTCGTAAGTGGCTCGCGGGATACCGGTCCGACAACCGGTCAACGCTGACCGTGGCGATTGGCTGTACCGGTGGCCAACACCGCTCGGTTTACGTGACCGAGCAGTTGGCAAAGCGCTTCGCGCCGCAACTTTCGGTGCTCACGCGCCACCGCCAGCTGAAGTAAGTGAAATACGCTGATGGAAACATTTGACATCCCGCTTTTCCCTCTCAACACCGTTCTTTTCCCAGGTGGGCAACTTCCCCTCAAAATATTTGAGCAACGCTATCTCGATTTGATCAAACGCTGCATCTCCAAAACGGAAGGCTTCGGTGTGGTGGCCTCGGGAGTGGGGGAGAACAAATCCCGTGCGTTTGCGGGTTTGGGGACCATGGCGGTGATCGATGAATGGGATATGCCGCATCCAGGTATTTTTCAGCTGCGCACGTCCGGCGCTGGCCGGTTCGCGATTGAAGAAAACTGGCAAGAAAAGGATGGTTTGTTCATGGCGCGGGTGCGCCAGATACCGGCAGAAACCGACATAACCTTGGCCTCAGATCACGGCCACTTGGCACAGCTTTTGGAGGCCCTAATTGAGAAGTTTGGTGCCGACAAATTCCCAGCGCCATTGCAACTTGGCAGCGGCTCTTGGGTGAGCATGCGGCTTGCCGAAGTGATGCCGATGAGCCTAGCTTTACGTCAGAATTTACTCGAAATCAATGATGTTGCGCTGCGGCTGACCGCGGTAGAAAAGTTTTTGATTCAACAAAATATTCGTAGAGGTCCTGCGGATTAAACTACTGTTTTAGCAGCAAAAAAACATCATGGCAGGTCATAGTCAATGGGCAAACATCCAGCACCGCAAAAATCGGCAGGATGCTAAGCGGGGCAAAATTTTCACGCGCCTCATTAAAGAAATTACGGTGGCTTCGCGCATCGGCGGGAGCGATGTTTCGGGTAACCCTCGGTTGCGCTTGGCGGTAGATAAGGCGCTTGAAAATAATATGCCGAAGGACACGATCGAGCGCGCAGTTAAAAAAGGCGCGGGCGAGTTAGATGGTGTGAACTATGAAGAAATTCGCTACGAAGGCTATGGTATTGCAGGCGCGGCAGTAGTGGTAGATTGCATGACCGATAACCGGATGCGTACTGTGGCAGAGGTGCGCCACGCCTTTTCAAAGTTCGGCGGAAATTTAGGCACGGATGGTTCCGTCGCTTTTCTTTTTGACCACTGCGGGCAATTGCTCTACGCGCCGGGCACAAACGAAGAAGCGCTGATGGATGCAGCATTGGAAGCGGGCGCGATTGATTTTATGGTGCACGAAGATGGCTCCTTTGAAGTGGTGACGGGCCCGTTCGATTTCCTCTCCGTGAAATCTGCGCTGGAAGCGAAAATGTATCAAGCCGAATTTGGTGAAGTGCTTATGAAACCGCAAAACACCATTGAGCTCCAAGGCGAGGAATCGAAAATAATGCAGAAATTAATTGACGCCTTGGAATCGCTCGACGATGTGCAAGAGGTGTACACCAGCGCTGTGTTCGATGAGAGCTAGCGCGCGCCCGTGTCCATACGAAAAATCTTAGGCGTTGACCCCGGGCTTAACGCAACGGGCTACGGGATCATCATCCAAAACGGGCAGACTTTGACCCATGTTGCACATGGTGTATTGCGTATCGCGCAAGGTCCGTTGCCTTCGCGTTTAGGCGAAATTTTCAAGCGGTTAGGGGAGGTGATCGATACCCACCAACCTGATGAAGCGGTGGTCGAGATTGTTTTTGTTAATGTGAACCCGCAATCCACTTTGCTGCTTGGGCAGGCGCGCGGTACGGCTGTGTGTGCGGCTGTTGCTCGTAATGTGCCGGTTTCTGAATACACCGCGTTGCAAGTAAAGCAATCGGTGGTGGGCCATGGCAAGGCTGCCAAAGAGCAGGTGCAAGCGATGGTGAAGCGCTTACTTAAATTGAGCGTAGCACCACCCTCGGACGCGGCTGACGCGCTCGCTTGTGCGATTACGCACGCGCATACGTCGTCGAGCTTACTGCACAAAGCCATGCAGAGCCAAACTGGATTGCAACAAGCGCTGGCAGAGCAAATGGGGCGCAAACTCAAGGTACGTGGCGGACGTTTTGTGTGAATTCACCTTAATACCTGCGGCGTAAAAAGGACAGCTTTTGAACTTTATCCCCCAGAAAAACAGCATTTTTGAGGCATGAAAATATGATCGGCAAAATTTCCGGCGTACTCGTTACCAAAGCCCCCCCCATGGTCTTGGTGGATGTGAGTGGAGTGGGCTACGAAATCGACGTGCCCATGAGCACACTCTACGCGCTGCCCGCGACGGGTGAAAAGGTAAGCTTAGTCACCCACCTTGTCGTGCGCGAAGATGCCCATTTGCTTTACGGCTTTGCCAGCGAAGCCGAGCGTGCAAGCTTTCGGCAGTTGCTAAAAATTAGCGGAGTCGGCCCGAAAGTGGCGCTTGCTGTGCTTTCCGGCCTCTCAGTGGACGAACTGGCCAGCGCCATTGCCAGCCAAGATACCGCACGGCTTACGCGCGTGCCCGGAGTCGGCAAAAAAACCGCAGAGCGGCTTTTGCTGGAGCTTAAAGGGAAAGTGCTTATTGGCGGGCAAGCGGGCATCAAACTCGGCACAGATAAGCAAGCACATACTAGCGATGTATTGAACGCCCTGCTATCGCTGGGATACAACGAACGGGAAGCCAGCGCGGCAATGCGAGACCTGCCTGCCGATGTCTCGGTGAGCGATGGGATTCGGTTGGCGTTGAAGGCGTTGGCGAAATAGCGAAAAAAAGCAGATTAGCGTCGCAGATTTGCGAAAATCGTCATATGTTATTGACGTAATTTGATGACAAAGATATAAATACGGCATTCATATGTACAATTCGTGCATACATTGCCGTATTTGGAGTTCCTTGTTATGGACTTTTCGCGAATCAATTGGTTTAAAGCTATCGTCGCCACGTGTGGCTCATTATTTTGGTCCGCCACCGTAACCGCGTTTGTCACCTACCAAAGTTCGGAGCGCTCAAAAAGCGGAGTGAACGGCTATAGCGCCGCGCGAGTCTTGATCGACACCAACGCGCTCTTCGGTGTGGATCAAGCAAAAACAACAAAAAATCTCGTTTTGCAATTGCCCACGGGTAAGCGCTACAACGTTGTTCGGGCGAATGTTCTGTCGGGCTTGGACAACGGCAAAACCTTTGTCGGGTACTTCGAGTCGCACGGGGAAGATTATCGGATTTACATTAACGACACCCAAGGCGCAATTTCTGGCGTAATGTATTCCCCAGAGGGTTCAATCGAACTATCCTCCCTTACGAATAGCGTCGGCAGCAACGCCTTGCTGACTGCGCGAACGAAGGCGGGACTGACGAAAGCGTTTAATTTTGGAGCGGATACAAAGATCCCTCCAGGTGCCGAGGCCGAAGCCATTTTGTTTAACGCGAATCGAGATGCATTGCTCGCTTCGGAGCAATTTAAAGAAGCGCGCGACCGGGCAAAAGCGGGCGCTCAAGTCACCATTGACCTTCTAGTGGCCTACACCGCGGGAATGACCGCACGGCACAGCAACACTGCGGGGGTTGTCTCTCGCTTAAATGTTTTGGTCGCGAAAATGAATGATGCGCTCGCGCAAAGTCAGGTGAATTTGACGATTAGACTCGTCAACGCATCGCAAGTGAATTACTCAGATGTCGGCACAAACGACGCTGCGCTTACCGCTATTTCGCCGGGCAGTAAAGACGCTTTAAAAGCGACTGTGGATGCACTGCGGGATCAATATAAGGCTGATTTGGTAGCGCTAGTAAGGCCCTATAACCAAGCGACTCACTCAGGATGTGGCTTAGCTTGGATACTGGGCTATGGTGGCGTTGGCGTAAAGGCTGGGGACGCAGGATATGCATTCTCTGCGATCAGCGATGGGCAAGATACAGCGGGTTCTGGTTACTACTGCGATGACCTATCTTTTTCCCACGAATTGGGCCACAACCTCGGGATATCGCACGATCGTGCAAATGCCAAGGGTATCGTTGGCGCAACGAACTATGCATACGGCTATATAAATTCAGCGGCCGGTTTTGGCACCATCATGTCGTATGCCTCCAATCGGATCGTCCGGTACAGCAACCCTGATGTGGTGTGCAGCGGCGCGCCTTGTGGCGTCGCTCGGACTGATACGGCCAATAGTGCGGATGCCGCAGGCACAATCCTCACTACGATGGGCGCGATTTCTGCGTTCCGAACAGCGGTAGTGCCAACTGCCAATCAAGATTCCGACGGAGACGGAATCCCTGACACTGTCGAGGCAGTTGAAGGTACGCAAGTAAATCTGAAAGATAACGCTATTTTCGCGGGAATGGCGACTAATAGCGATCGGCTCTTTGCCATGCAACAGTACCGTGATTTCCTCGGAAGAGAAGCCGACACGACCGGTCTTGCCGGTTGGACTGATCTACTTCAAACCAAAACGCTTTCGCGCGAAGAGGTTGTGAAACGGTTTTTTGACTCTCAAGAATTTCAAAATGGCGTGCCGTCGGTTGTAAGGCTTTATCTTGGCTACTTCAAGCGCATACCCGATCATTCTGGGCTTTGGGGTTGGGTAGGCGCGTTACGCGGCGGGCAAGCGTTGAAGGATATTTCAGGCGCCTTTTCTGGGTCTGCCGAGTTCCAACTAACCTATGGTGCGCTCAACAATAGTCAGTTCGTTACCCTCGTGTATCAGAATGTCTTGGGGCGTTCTCCTGATAAGGCTGGATTTGATGGCTGGGTAGCGCTACTCAATAGCGGCACGTCCCGCGGAGAAGTGATGACGGGATTTACTGAATCGCAAGAATTTCGAAACAATACCGGCAAGCGCGTGGAAGTCATCATGCTTTACGAAGGGATGCTAAGGCGCTCTGCCGAACAAGCCGGCTACGACGGCTGGGTGAGTTATCTAAACGCTGGAAACGCCTCAGTGCCGCTGATCTCTGGTTTTTTGAATTCCATCGAATACCGAAACAGGTTTTTGCCGTAGGGTTGCTTTGTAAACACGAACAATCCTACATTTTTTGCGAATGTCTCCAAAACGCGACGAAGATAATCGATTAAAATGGAAGTGCCAATTTTGGATAATTATTAAGAGAGTGTGCTGTGGAAAAGAAATTCGCTTTACGCAGAATCACGCCCCGCCAATTTATAGTTTCGGGGTTGTTAAGTGTCGGTGTCCTATTCGCATCCAGCGGCGTACTCGCAAAAGATTCGCCCGCCGATGCCTTACTTCAAATCGATTTGAATCGCGCGGCCGTCGTCGATAAAGTGGTCGCAACATGGTCGGGTGAAATCAGCGCGTCAGACCGAACCGCGTTCCGCGCTGGACTGTCTGGCCTGCGCGCGGATAGGTTGCTCGCTGCGAGCTTAGCGGGCTCCTACGAGGGTGCGCTTGAGGCGATGCTGGGGCGAGTATCCGCTTCTGGAATTCCGACTCTTGCGGCTGGCATTTCTGTGCAGACAGCCCCCTCAGTGGGTAGCGCGCGGTCTTTTCAGATCAATACAGACTCAGCGCTGCAGTCCCATGCGTCAGCAAGTCGTGATGCTGCCAAAGCGCTTGGCGAACCTACGCGTGACTTTGTCTACACCCCGATCACACCATGTCGCCTGCACGACTCTCGTGCAGGTCAATCGTCCGCGCTGGGAACTCTCGGCGGTGTCATGGCGCAGCAAACTTCGCGAACCATCGCCCCAGCTGGGAAGTGCGGAATTCCTGCAAGCGGTGTGAAAAGTATTTTTCTCTCCTTTCATGCCTATAACAACAATCCGTCCGTTTTAGGGGTCGTAGCGTTTCAGAAAACGGGCGATCCTGTGACGGGACTCGCCGCAGCGTGGACAGGAAATGTTTGGGTCGTGAGCACGGCAATTACCGCCACTTTGGACAACGGCTCGTTTGATGTTTTTGTCGGCAATGTCGTGCCCATGACTGCCGAAATGATTATCGACGTATCAGGCTACTTCACAGCGCCCGATCGCGACGGCGATGGCTTGCGAATCGTTCAGAATGCAGGACAAGCACCTACGACTGAGCTTGGCTTGGCAGCTAATACAGCGGCTGGAAATGGTGCTTCGGTTCTGGGAGGTGGCAAGATCGGCTCCAACTGTACGAACCCATTAACGTCAGCGCTTGACTATAACTGCGCGAACCGGGCAACCGGCGAAGTGGCGACAGTTGTTGGTGGATATGCCAATTTTTCAAATTCATTTGCTGCGAGCGTATTCGGTGGGCAGACTAATACCGTCGGTTTGACTGGAAAACCCGCAGACAACGGCACCATAGTTGGCGGTCAGTTCAACATCGTTAGCGAACAGAATGCGACGATTGTTGGGGGACGCAACGGCCAGTCCTCGGGCTTTGGTAGCACTATCGTCGGAGGGACAAACAACTCCGCATCGAATGATCAATCCGTCGTAGTAGGCGGGGCGAATAACCGCTCTACAGGCGTGAATTCTGTGTCTATCGGTGGCAGAAATAATTTGGCTTCGGGAAGCGGCTCATTCGCAGGCGGCACGAGAGCATACACGCAGGATAATGCTAGTGCAACGCCAACGGTACACAACGGCGCGTTCGTCTGGGCCGACTCAACCAACGCAGATTTCTTTTCGACTCGAAACGACGAGTTTTCTGTTCGTGCATCCGGCGGAGTTCGAATGGTAACGGGCGGCGGATCGTGTTCGCTTCCAGCTGGAGGTACTCCGAGTTGGGTTTGCGTGTCCGACCGAAATGCCAAGGAGTTCATAACAACGATTGATCCTAAGTCAATTCTGTCCAAAGTTATTGCGATGCCACTTACAACTTGGTCTTACAAAGGCGTTACTCGCCGCCATTTGTCCCCCATGGCACAAGATTTTTGGGCTGCGTTCGGCCTTGGTGTTGACGACAAATCCATTGTTTCCTCTGATGTGAGCGGCGTCGCGTTAGCAGCAGTTCAAGGCGTGAATCAAAAGTTGAATGAAGAAGTCGCGGCTTTGAAAAATCAGAACGCAAAGCTCCATAAAGAATTAATGATTATTAAGAAAAAACTCGGACTTTAGCCTAGGGCTGTTCCCGCAGAATTGACTTCGGGGACAGCGTTTCGGTTAGGAGTCAGCTAGCGTTCTAGCTCGCGACCAGTAACCATCCAACGAAGCGTCTCATTGAGACGCTTTTTTGTTTTAAGCTCTACAGAAGCACGCAAGCGCCTGTCGTCGCCGCGGAGTGAAATGATTTCGTCTTTGCGAACGAATTCTGGATTGACTCGTATATTTAAGTTGTGGCCCGTAATAAGCCGTAATGAATCTATAACCTCTTGGAGGGACGACGCGACACCAGACGCAACGTTGAATGTCTTACTCGGCATCGGTTTTACCAACAATTGAGCGTACGCGTCGGCAACATCTCGAACGTCGGAGTAGTCTCTAAATACGTTTGTGTTTCCCAACTCAATTTCAGATGCGCGTCTAACGAAGTGATCGACAATTTTCGGTATTACGAAGCGTTCGCTCTGCCCGATACCAGTGTAATTGAAAGGCCTCACTAACGTGATCGGTAGTTTGTCGAACCATGTTTTCGCTAAATATTCCATCGCGAGTTTCGATACACCGTAGTCGTTGGCAGGGAGTGCGGGACAATCCTCGTTGATAAAGTTTTCGGCAGAATTACCGTAAATATTTGCACTGCTAGCAAGTAAGATCGAGGCTACTTGCGGCGCAGATTTGCAAATCTGCATTAAAAGGCTGCGTGTTCCAACGATATTTGTTTCGTACATTTCGCGAACGTTAGCGTGATCCACCGACGAAATCGCTGCAAGATGCGCCACTACAGTGGGTGAACTTAGCTCAACTGCGTTAGCAAGCTGCGCCTCATCGAGCAAGTCAGCAACGATGATCTGATCGAAGTGTTGTCGCGCCGTTTCGTGTTGCGGTTCGGTTCGAAATAATCCCGTCACAAAAAAACCGCGCAACCGCAAAGCATGGGCGAGATAAGTGCCGGTGAAGCCATCGGCTCCGGTGATGAATGCACGCATCGTCAGGTTAAAACGAAAATCCGATTTTGTTGCGCTCAATGTCTGCATCTACCATCATCGCGCAGAGCTCTTCAAGCGTTGCGGTGGCCTGCCAATTCAAAATAGCCTTCGCTTTACTTGGATCTCCAATTAGTAGCTCGACTTCCGCAGGTCGATAAAACTTTG
>JANMDS010000332.1:0-4767 GCA_031376405.1 Betaproteobacteria bacterium | reverse complement strand
GGTTTAAGCCGTAATTCGCGCGAATGAAGGATTTTTTTGTCGCTCCATACGCGGCGGCCAAGGCTTCGATCTGGGAGACGGAAATGCCCGTGATCTCGCAAGCCCGCGCGGGCGTCCACGCCAATACCTGCGGCGCAAAATCGGCCCAACCTAGGCAATATCTCCCCAAATAATCGTGATCGAGTTTGTCGTCGCGCACGAGGCAATGCATGAGCGCGAGCGCCAGCGCGCCATCTGTTCCCTGGCGAATTGGGATGAACTCATCGCACTTCTGTGCGGTAAGGCTTTTGTAGGTATCGATTGCAATGACACGAGCGCCCTTGCGCTTGGCTTGCTGAATAAAGCTCCACGAATGCACCGAGGACGTAATCGGGTTCGATCCCCAAATTACAATCAATTCTGCATTCGCCATCTGCTCCATACGCGAACCAACGCTCGCGCCGAGCGTGCAAGCGAGCCCCTCAAAGCCCGCACTCGAACAAATCGTGCGATCCAATTGCGAGGCGCCGAGTGCGTGAAACAACCGATGGCCAAGCGTTTGGTAATTCAAAATACCCATATTGCCTGCGTACGAATACGGTAGGATCGACTCAGACCCGTGGGTTTGCGCCACCCGCTTCCACTCCTTTGAAATCGTTGCAAGGGCTTCATCCCAGGAAATGCGGGTAAAGTCAGCGGAACCCTTTTTGCCAACGCGCTTGAGTGGATGCAACACGCGATCCGGGTGGTAGGTGCGGTCTAACGCGTAGGTTACCTTTGTGCAGAGCACGCCATGGGTGGTCGGGTGCGTTTTAGCGCCGTTAACGGAGATCGCCTTGCCGTTTTCGACCAAAACTTCGAGCGCGCAGGCATCTGGGCAATCGTGTGGGCACGCCCCTTTCACAACCGTGGCTCCAGAATTGGCGGTCATATCCACACGCTAAACAAATTCAATTTTTTGAATTACGCCCGCAGTTTCTGGGGTTGCGCAGGCATTGTCCGCATCGAACGCTTTATCTCCATTTTCATCGGCAAAGCCGGTGGCTGCAAGCGATTGGAAATCAAACAATTTCGCGTCGGCTAAATGGGACGGAATTACATTTTTGAGCGCACGGAAAATGGACTCAACTCGCCCCGGATTTTTTTTCTCCCACAGCTTCATCATATCGCCCATCGCTTCACGCTGCATATTGGGTTGAGATCCGCATAAATTGCAGGGAATGATCGGAAACGCACGCTCTTGGGAATATTTCAGAATGTCGCTTTCTTCGCAGTAAGCGAGCGGGCGAATCACCACATGATTGCCATCATCCGATGCCAGTTTTGGCGGCATGGCCTTGAGCTTGCCGCCATAAAACAGGTTTAAGAAAAACGTTTCGACAATATCTTCACGATGGTGGCCGAGCGCGATTTTTGTGCAACCGAGCTCGCTCGCGGTGCGATACAAAATGCCGCGCCGGAGCCGTGAACACAGGCCACAAGTGGTTTTGCCTTCGGGGATTACGCGCTTAACGATCGAATACGTATCTTGCTCAACCACTTTAAACGGGACGCCGAGGCGCTTCAAATAATCTGGAAGCACCATTTCGGGGAAATCGGGCTGTTTTTGATCGAGATTGACTGCAATGAGATCGAAATCAATCGGTGCGACTACTTTGAGCGCCATGAGCATGTCGAGCATGGTGTAGCTATCCTTCCCGCCGGATAAGCACACCATAATTTTGTCGCCATGGCTGATCATGCCGTAGTCGCCGATGGCCGCCCCTACCGTATTGCGCAGCCGCTTACCCAACCGTGAAAGCTCGAACGGTAATGGGTTTCTTGATTTTGAAATTTCGCTTGCCATTTGTTAATTTTAGGCGTTTACTACTGCTTAACACGTTGATAGTGCGTAGAGGTAACCATGAAGCATTTAACAATCCTTTTAGTAGCGGGCGCTGCGCTACTACTGCCTTCCGTGGCAAGCGCAGAGTTGAGCAATGAGGAAGCCAAAGCCCGCATCGAATCGGCGCTGCAGTCGGTGGTGAAAATTTCGGCCAAAGCAACCCCCAATGCCCGCAGCAACGCAACCTTAGGCGATGAGCGCGAAGGCAACGGCGTGCTCATTGAAAAAGATTTGATCCTCACCATCGGCTACCTCATTATGGAGGCAGACGAAATTGAAGTGATTGATGCGAAGGGCAAAAGACTCCCAGCGAAAGTAGCAGGCTACGACCATAGCAGCGGCTTTGGCTTGGTGCGGCTCATTGCACCTACGTCTGCACAGCCAATCGCGCTCGGAAGCTCCTCGGGGATTAACGTTAAGGATCCCGTGCTCTCGGTGCCTTTCGGCGGCATTGACGAAGCCCAACCCGCGTTCGTTACGGCCAAAAAGGAATTTACCGGAGCTTGGGAATACAAACTCGACGAGGCACTCTACACCTTTCCTCCGATTATGAATTGGGGTGGAGCGGGCTTGTTTTCCAAAGAGGGCGCGCTCGTTGGGATCGGCTCACTTTTTTTAAGGAATGTAAACGGCGATGGTGCACCAGGCAATATGTTCGTACCGATTGATTTGCTCAAGCCCATATTGAGCGACTTGAAAGCCAACGGTCGCTCGGCCTCCCCGCCCCGCCCTTGGCTTGGCGCCTCCACCGAAGAACGGTCGCGTCGACTAGTGGTATCTCGGGTATCACCAGATGGTCCAGCATCCGAGGCGGGCTTAAAGGCTGGTGATGTGATTGTGAGTGTGAACGGAACCACGGTACGCTCACAAGCGGCTTTTTACGATGCGGTGTGGAGTCGGGGGGCAGCGGGCGTTACAGTGAGCCTTACGATAGAGCGTAGCGGCGAGGAGCAGCGCGTTAGTGTTAAGAGCATTGATCGCATGGATTTTTTGAAGCCCCGCACCACACTTTAATCCTAAAAACTAGCGCATACCTGCGGCGTAAAAACGACACTTATTCGGGATTATCTCCCTTAATTTGTCGCTTTTCCAAGCTTGGCAAGGCCCTCAATTTTCGCCCCAGCTTTGATGCCGTGGGTATCAAACCAACCTAATTTCATCTCCAGCGCATAGAGCGCTGGCGCAATGGTGCTGTGGGTATCGAGCGTTTGCGGTTTCATGTTTTCGATATTGAGGACGATGCCTTTTTCATCGACAAATGCAACCGAGAGCGGAACGTAGGTATTTTTCATCCACATCCCGATCATGCTCGCTTCTTTAAAAATGAAAAGCATGCCGTGATCAGGTTTAAGCGAAAACCGGTTCATCAATCCTATTGAGCGAGTATCGCTATCTTTAACGAGCTCTGCTTTCAAGCTGTGCCCTTGAATTTTTAGATCGACCAGAGGCAACTCCTTGTTTACTTGAGCAAAAACGCCTTGCGCTAAAAGTGACAATATAAAAACGGAGAATATTTTGAACATAGCTAAAGGTCTTCCAGAGGCTTTACGTGACGATACCATCGTTCGAAAACGAACCACAGCCCAATAGCGATGACAAGCATGACAAGCCCCGCAATGGCGATGGCTTTGATGGAGTGGGACACAGCCGGTGCGATCATCCCAGAAGTGAACGCAGCGAGCATAGTTTGGGCGAATGACTGAAGCGACGAGCAGGTGCCGCGGAGCGTGGGAAATAAATCAAGTAAACGTAGAGTGACGGCGGAGGAGAACAAACCAAGCCCGAGTCCATAAATTGTCAATGGCAACACCACCCACGGAACTTGTGGCGTAAAAAAATGCACGTAAATGAGTTTGCTCGCAAAGCCTAAGAAGGCGATGACTAAGCCGATTCGCATTTGTTTGGCGATGGGCACACGGCCTGCCGTGCGCGAGGTGATGAGCGCAGACGAAACGAGGCCCGTGATGAACGCGCCAAAGAGCCAAAAAAACTGGGTTTCGGCGAGTTTTAGGTGGTTCAAAATATATTCCGAAGCCGCCGCGATGTAGACGAAAAGCCCGCCGAATGCAAACGCGACCGAGCCTGCCAACAATTGGAACTGAGGCGTGAAAAAAATGCGTTTATAGTTGTTCAGCAATGCACGGGCATTTAACGGTTGCCGGTTTTCTTTTAGGTGGGTCTCGGGCAACACGTTGTACACACCCAACCACGTAATACTGCTCATCAGCAGCATAAATACAAACACGGAGCGCCAACCGAACGCGGTCACTAAATATCCGCCCACAATCGGCGCTAGCGCTGGCGCGAGTCCGAAAATGATGGTTACATGCGACTGCATGCGCTGCGCATCGGCCCCCGCGAAGGCATCCCGAATCATTGCCCGCCCTACCACCACTCCTGCGCCCCCCGCTAATCCTTGCAGCGCGCGAAAAAAAAGCAAAGTTGAAATAGTAGGCGCGACCGCGCAACCCAGCGAGGCCACGCTATAGACCGCCAAGCTCACCAGAATTACGGGTCGCCGCCCTACAGAATCAGAAATGGCGCCATGCCACAACGACATCACACCGAGCGAAAAAAAATAGAGCGTAAGCGTTTGTTGGAGTGCAACGTGTGTGGTCGAAAGTGCCACCTCCATCGACTTCATCGCTGGAATATAGGTGTCAGTAGAAAACGGGCCAATCATCGACATTAGCGCCAAGAGCCACGTAAAGTGGCGACGGGAAATGGCAACTGGCAGATTCAAGTTTTGGGCTTTGCGGTTGCGATAGCAGCGTTAATTTGTTTGCGAGTTAATTTTGGCGCGAAATGCCCGATGAACTCATACACCGTGAGCCGTTGCACTGAGCCCCTGCGCAGACCAACGCGGGTTGTCGAAGGTGCAAACAAGTGCGAGGCATCAATCG
>JANMDS010000228.1:0-7062 GCA_031376405.1 Betaproteobacteria bacterium | reverse complement strand
TCGCCCCGCGCGGCGTAAATCGGTAAATACCTGCGGCGTAAAAACGGCATTTTTTGAAAGATATCTCCCAGAAAATGCCGTCAATTTATCTAAACAACGCGCCGTAGGTATTTTGATTTTGAGTAACCCGTAGCCGCGATTAGGCCGCAGGCCGTAATCGAGGGGCGTGTGGCACACACGCAAGCGCCGTTACTTCACGAAACGAAAAAAAGCACGCCTCTCGGCGTGCCCCGCGATTCCGCGCTGCGCGCTAATCGCGGCTACAAGATCCCAAAGCTACCACTTCACTTCCACTGCCCGTACGGTCGCCACCCAGCGAATGCTCACACCCGCTGTACCTGTCGCAGTAATCTTGAGCCTCCCATCAACGGTATTCGTCACGTTAACGTCCCACGCTGCAACGTCCTCTTGGATAATCGCTTTGTTGCAACCGGCGGGTACAAGGAAGGTGTTGCCAGGGGCGACCTGCTGCAACAAACACTTAAACGTGTAGGTACCAACCTGAAAATTGTCCTGTAGCCCGATGACTTGGATGTCCAGCAAGGAAGCACGCCCGGGCTCCATCGTAAGATCCTCAGATGCACCATCCAGCTTAAGATCCGTCGGTGTCGCGTCGGTAGTCAAACGGCGCAAAATATATTCGGAGTGTTGGGCTGTGCCGTTTTGGTCGAGAATGAACGAGCCCGCTGCACGCGCGTGCTGGCCATAGCTGCGCGCCACAGCAGCAGCTCCACCGCTGACAGAGGAGCGTTCACCGGACGCGGCATTTCTCTGCCCTCCGCTGACGACGGAGTCGGTGCCGCTCGCGTTGTTCGCAAATCCGCCGCCAACTGTTGCGCGCAGTCCACTTACGGTGTTGCTTTGCCCTCCTGCAATTGTTGCTGTGTTGCCGCTTGCGTTGTTGAACTTTCCACCGCCCACGGTCGCGACAAAGTCGGCGGTATTCGAGGTGCCGCCCGCCACAGTCGCGCCTTCGCCTGTTGCCGTATTCGTCGTGCCACCGCCCACGGTAGTGAAGTCCGCCTGCGCTTTATTCAGGCCACCGCCCGCCACCGTACTATGCGTGCTGTTCGCGATATTGCCATAGCCACCGCCCACCGTGCTGGCTGCGCCGCTGGAAGTGTTGGCCTGCCCGCCGCTAATCGTCGCGGTGGTGTTGCTGGAAATATTTGCCACACCGCCGCCAACGGTCGCATATTGCGCCGTTGCCTGGTTGCCACAGTAGCGGATGGCTGTGCCTGTAGACGGCTCCAAACAGCCACTCCCAGTGCTCAACCCGCCGCCTGCAACCGTGCTTTCCAGACCACTCGCTACATTGCCCGCGCCGCCGCCAACCGTACTGGATCGTCCGCTGGCGGTATTGCTTTGGCCCCCGCCGACCGTGCCGCCGGTGCCAGCCGCTCCAGATGCAAGCCCCACACGATTGTTCACGCCTCCTCCGATGGTGCCATACCAGCCGTTTGCACCCGTCGCGTCACCTACGATATTGCCCGACCCGCCTGAAATCGTCGCACCTCGCAGGGCGCCGCCCGAATTGCTAAGGGCGTTGGTGCTATCTCCGTTGATGACATTGGGGATGCCGGAAGCGGCGTTTTGCAACACCCGCAACCCATCGCCAGTTGTGAGCACGACGCTGATCTGCGAGCCCGCGCTTTGCACGGTCAAGTTCTGCGCATCCGTCGTTCCCATCACGCCCGCTGCGCCAAAGGCATTGCCGCCCTGCGTCCAGGCGTTTGTTGGGCCGCTGGCATCCGCCGCGCAAGCCCAAGCCGTGCCGCTCCACTTTGCAACTTGTCCGCTCGCGCATGCGGTTGTAGGCATCAACTGCGTCGCCGCCAACCCAATCGTCCCCGTCGTCGTAATTGGCCCGCCGGTCAAGCCTGCGCCCGTGGCAATATTGGTTACTGTACCCGTGCCGCCCGCGCCCGTGCCTTGTAAGTCGTTTTGGCATTCCCATAGGCTCGTAGCGCTGTTGAACTTCGGCACCTGCGCATTGGCGCACGCCTGCGGCAACTTGTAGCTATTGGCAAGACTCAAGCTCACAGCTCCGCTCGTCACACCGCCAACCAAACCACTGCCCGCTGCGGTTTGGATTTCGGTGATATCGCCGATGATGCCCTGCGGCGCGCGGAAATAGCCCATCACATCAACGATCATGTCCGCCGTCATCGCTGAGCCGTTGCCCACGAAGGCATCAAAGTTGCCATTTGCGGACGTGCCGGTGATGTAGGTGCTCGTCACCCATACCCCGCCCGTCCATGCGCCAGCCAGCGCGCTAAACGGATCGCCCGGTTTCATAAAACCGATGACACCTAACACCGCAGGGTTGTAGCTATACGCATGATACGAAAGGAACAAGCTCGCCACGCCGGTGGTGGGTATGCCGCACGCGCCCGCTGGGACGATGCTGCGTAGCTGCTGATTGCTAAAAATCCCACCGATTACGCCCAACGCCGAAGCCTGCCCCGCGCGGGTGTCGAACAAACGGCAAGGCGTGATCGGCGTGTAGACCAAATCTGCATTGGTATCGCCCAAAGCTTTTGCTTTATCAGCGCCTAATTTTTCGGAGATATTGCCTAAAACAGCCCCATTTTGCGCCGCAGGTAGGGCGTTTATTTTCTGCGCGGATTCATGCGCATTGAGCACTTCCAACACCCCCTCAAACGAACCGGACAAATTGGCCGAAAGCAGGTGGTCGGCGCGTAAACCTTGGAGCTTCGTTTTGAACGATTCACGCTGCAAAGCGGGGATTTCGCTGCCCCACGCGCTCACTATTTTTTCCACGACAGCGCCGCGGTTAAGATCGACGGATAAAAGCGCATCGGGCTTGTAACTGCCTGCTGCTGCCGCTGCCACGCTCGCGAATGCGAGCGTTACGCAGGCGCATGCTCTTAACGTTTTTCGTTTAAGTTGGTTCATTGCTATTCTCCGATTGCGTTTGATTGTTGGTTTGCAACCCATGCTTTGCGAAGAGCGAACGTAGGTTGTCTCTCACTGCAAAGGAGATATTAGATGAATAACGTCGCAATTGTGCTAAGAAAGTTCAAAATACCTACGGCGTAAAAACAGCATTTTTTGGAAGATATCTCCCAAAAAATGCCGTTTTTACGCTGCAGGTATTAGGCTTTTTTTAAGTAGGCCGCGCGCCAAAGAGCGCCGTTCCCACACGCACCATCGTTGAACCTTCGGCAATGGCCCAATCCATGTCGTCGCTCATGCCCATCGAGAGCGTGTCGAGTACCAAACCTTGCTGCGCGGCGACGGGGATGAGCGCGGCGAGGGCGCGGAACTGGGCGCGTGTGGCGGCTTCGCCCATATCGGGCTCGGGCATGCCCATGAAGCCGCGCACCTTCAGCCTTGGCCATTTCGCGGCACGCAGCGCCAAACTTACCGCCTCGTTTAGCGGGCAGCCACTTTTGCTCGCCTCGCCGCTTACATTCACTTGAATGCAAATATTGAGCGGTGGAAGGCGAGGCGGGCGTTGGTCTTGCAGGCGCAGCGCAATTTTTTCGCGATCCACCGTATGCACCCACGAAAAGTTTTCCGCTACTTCTCGGGTTTTATTACTCTGCAACGGCCCGATTAAATGCCACTCGGTACCGGCTAAATCGGAGAGTTCAGCTATCTTATTTACGCCTTCTTGCACGTAGTTTTCACCAAACGCGCGCTGGCCTTGGGCGTAGAGCGCGCGCACCGCACTGCCTGGATGCAATTTGCTCACTGCAAGCAAGCGCACGCCCGCAGCATCGCGGTTTGTTGCATCGCAGGTATTATTGATACGCCGTTGGACGGTTTCTAAGCGATTCTCTGTCATTGTAGATGCGTTTGGCATAGAATTTTGGAATCATTGAACTGCATTTTACGTTTCACGGGGATTTATGGACGTTACCGAATTGTTGGCCTTCTCGGTCAAAAACCAAGCTTCCGATTTACACCTTTCTGCCGGCTTGCCGCCGATGATCCGCGTGCACGGCGATATGCGCCGAATCAATTTGCCGCCGATGGAACACAAAACCGTACACGGCATGGTGTACGACATTATGAGCGACTCCCAACGTAAAAAATATGAGGAAGATTTGGAGGTAGACTTTTCGTTCGCCGTGCCCAATCTGGCCCGCTTTCGCGTCAATGCGTTTAATCAAGACAGGGGCTCGGCGGCGGTATTTCGTACCATTCCGTCGAAAGTGCTCTCGCTAGAAGATTTGAACGCGCCGAAAGTATTTCAAGAGCTGTGCATGAAACCACGCGGACTCGTTTTGGTAACGGGGCCGACAGGCTCGGGTAAGTCCACCACGCTTGCTGGGATGATTAACCACATTAACGAAAACGTGCTCGGCCATATTTTGACGGTGGAAGACCCGATTGAGTTCGTGCACGAATCGAAAAAATGTTTGATTAACCAACGCGAACTCGGGCCTGATACCCACTCGTTTGCTAACGCGCTCAAGTCTGCGTTGCGTGAGGATCCGGACATTGTGCTCGTAGGCGAGATGCGTGATCTGGAGACGATTCGCCTAGCGCTCACCGCCGCCGAGACGGGCCATCTTGTGTTCGGTACGCTGCATACATCGTCGGCTGCGAAAACGATTGATCGTATTATCGACGTATTCCCCGCCGCTGAAAAAGACATGACCCGCGCGATGCTCTCCGAATCGTTGCAAGCCGTAATCGCCCAAACGTTGCTTAAAAAACGCGATGGTGGCGGGCGCGTAGCCGCGCACGAAATCATGATCGGTACGCCGGCAATTCGCAATTTGATTCGCGAAGCTAAAGTGGCGCAAATGTATTCCTCCATTCAAACTGGGCAAGGCCTTGGTATGCAAACGCTCGATCAATGTTTAGTGGATTTAGTGAAAAAAGGCACCATTGCCGCCTCCGAAGCCAAGCATGTGGCCGTAGACAAAACGCTTTTTAACTAGGCGCAAAAAAGAGCACACTATGGAACGCGACCAAGCCAGTAAATTTTTTCAAGAGCTCCTGCGCTTGATGGTGGAGCGCAAAGCTTCGGATATGTTTTTAACGGTTGGCTTTCCTCCCGCAATAAAAGTGGATGGCGCGATTAAACCGGTAGCCAAACAAGCGCTCACGCCGCAACATACGGTGGAGCTGGCCCGCGCGATGATGAACGACAAGCAAGCCGCGCAGTTTGAATCGACTAATGAATGCAACTTCGCCATTGCGCCGCCGGGCATTGGGCGATTTCGTGTGTCCGCCTTCATGCAGCAAAACCGCGTAGGCGTGGTGTTGCGCACGATTAACACCAACATCCCGCGTTTCGATGAGCTTGGCCTGCCTGCGGTATTAAAAGACGTGGTGATGGCTAAGCGTGGCTTAGTGCTGATGGTGGGCTCCACCGGCTCAGGTAAATCCACTTCGCTCGCGGCCATGTTGGATCATCGCAACCGCAATAGCCAAGGCCACATCATCACCATTGAAGATCCAGTGGAGTTCGTGCACGAACACCAAAGCTGCATCGTTACCCAACGGGAAATCGGCACCGATACCGAAGGCTGGGGCATTGCATTAAATAATAAGTTACGCCAAGCGCCCGATGTAATCTGTATCGGCGAGGTGCGCGACCGCGAAACGATGGACTACGCCATCGCCTTCGCTGAAACAGGGCATTTGTGTTTGGCTACGCTCCATGCAAATAGCACCAACCAAGCGCTAGACCGCATCATCAACTTCTTCCCCGAAGAGCGTCGGCAGCAATTGCTGATGGATTTGTCGCTTAACTCGCGTTCGTTTGTGTCCCAGCGTTTGGTGCCAAGGCGCGGTGGCACAGGGCGCGTACCGGCAGTGGAAGTGATGTTGAATTCCCCACTCATTTCCGATCTGATTTTTAAAGGCGATGTGCACGAAATTAAAGAGCAGATGAAGCGCTCCACCGAGCTTGGCATGCAAACGTTTGACCAATCACTTTTTAATTTGCACGAAGTAGGCTTGATTACTTACGAAGATGCCCTGCGCAACGCCGACAGCGTGAATGATTTGCGCCTGCGCATTAAGCTCGAAGGGCGAGATTCATCGCAACGCGATCTGATGCAAGGTTTGTCGCACTTGGAAATGATGACGGATAAGAAGCATTAAATCCTCCCAACTTTTGAAGTAAATACCTGCGGCCCAAAAACGGCATTTTCTGGGAGAGATTACGCGGTCAGCGTAAAGAGACCTTTGTAGTGACGAACACGACACGCTAGACGCGTCCCCTCCCACAGCGGGGGAGGGTTAGGGTGGGGGAGCGATGGACACGAAAACTTGCCTACGCGAGCCGAAGTTGCCCCCCTCCCAACCTCCCCCCGCTGGGGGGGGGGCGATTTTCGCCGAGTGATTTATCGATCACGTTACTCGAACCTATTCCTCTGTCTGAGTAATATCTCCTGAAAAATGCCGTTTTTACGCTTCCGGATTTTTTGGTGTTTTGGTTTGCGCGCAATTGCAACGAGTTATTTCAACGCGATAAAAAAGTCAGCCTTGTCTTGCGCGCGCGCGTTGTGATTAAAAGCCACTTTCAATGAGCTCAACTATGCTATCTCAAGCCATCATTCGTAATGCGTTCATGGCATTGTTTATACTTTTTCAAAGCGCTGCGGAAAGCGGCCCGATTCGAGACGCGCTCCAAGCGCGGCGCACAGCTAGCGACGCCTCGGTACAAATCGAACGCAACATTCAGTACGGCCCAGATCGCAAACAGCAATACGATGTATACGCGCCAAAAGGCGCACGCAATGCGCCGGTAATTTTTATGGTGCACGGTGGCGCGTGGCGTATGGGTAGCAAATCTTCGGACGATGTGGTGAGAGAAAAAATCGCCCGCTGGGTAGCGGAAGGCTTTGTTTTCATTTCGGTAGATTATCGTTTGCTGCCCGAAGCGAACCCGCTTGAGCAAGCGGAAGACGTGGCCCGCGCGCTTGCGCACGCCGAAGCGCAGGCCGCGCGCTACGGTGCGAACGCCGATCAATTCATCTTGATCGGGCACTCCTCCGGTGGACATTTAGTATCGCTCCTCACCGCTAACCCGCAGCGTGCGCGCACGCTCGGCGCACGCAATTGGCTGGGCAC
>JANMDS010000119.1:0-4748 GCA_031376405.1 Betaproteobacteria bacterium | reverse complement strand
ACGGCCTCAGGAGTGAGCGCATCTACATTCACGCGCGTGCCGCCGCTTGTGCCGTAGTTAATCTTAGGCCAATGTTCGAGCGAAGGGGGCTCGAGCTTCGCCGGGCCGCTGCCATCTAAATGAAAGTGAACGTGACGCGTAGCCGCGCAATTGGGGATGATTGCCACGGGCAAATTCGCCGCATGCGTAGGGTAATCCAAAATTTTGATATCGAGCACGGTGGTTAAGCCACCCAAGCCTTGCGCGCCGATGCCCAGAGCGTTCACTTTTTCGAATATTTCTACACGTAGCTCTTCAATGCGGTTTTTCGGGCCGCGCGCGATCAACTCTTGCATGTCAATAGGCATCATGAGCGATTCTTTCGCCAAAATCATCGCCTTTTCTGCCGTGCCGCCGATCCCGATGCCAAGCATGCCTGGCGGACACCAGCCCGCGCCCATCGTCGGCACGGTTTTGATAATCCAATCCACAATCGAATCCGACGGGTTGAGCATGACGAATTTGGATTTCGCCTCAGACCCGCCGCCTTTAGCGGCCACATCGATATCCACGCCCGCACCTGGCACCATGTCGTAGTGGATCACCGCTGGGGTGTTGTCCTTAGTGTTTTTTCGTGCGCCGGCCGGATCTGAAAGTATGGAGCCGCGTAGTAAATTATCGGGGTTCATGTAGGCACGACGCACGCCTTCGTTAATCTCGCGAGACAAATCCATGCCCGCTTCAAACTTCGCTTCCATCCCCACTTTTACAAATACCGTCACGATGCCGGTGTCTTGGCAAAGCGGGCGATGGCCTTCCGCGCTCATGCGCGAGTTCACCAAAATTTGCGCCATCGCATCTTTCGCAGCGGGCGATTGCTCGAGCGCGTAGGCGCGGGCCAAATTTGTGATGAAGTCTACCGGATGGTAGTAGCTGATGAATTGAAGCGCATCGGCTACGGAGCTAATAATGTGGTCTTTGGTGATGGTGGCCATGATCTAGTGCAGCTCGGCTTGGTCGCTTGGGAAGCTGGTTTTAGGGACAGGCGCATGGTGCATCAGTTTGTCGATATACGCGATGCCGATTGCGGACGCGATGAAACTCATGTGTATGATCGTTTGCCACATCAGCACGTGTTGATCCAGATTTTTGGCATCGATAAATGTTTTGAGTAAGTGGATCGATGAGATGCCGATAATCGCTGTGGCGAGCTTTACTTTCAATACATTGGCGTTTACATGTGAGAGCCACTCCGGTTGGTCCGGATGTCCATCCAGGCGCATGCGTGAGACGAACGTTTCGTAGCCACCCACGATTACCATAATAAGTAAGTTTGAAATCATCACGACGTCGATTAGCCCGAGAACAATCAACATCACAATCGTTTCCTTACTTTTTGGAAGCGAGCTGCCCTTCGGATTCTCAATGCCCATTGCTTGGGCAATTTGAGGCAGCGTTTCGGGTTTCCACAACACTTGAATCAGGTGCGAAAGCTCCTCCCAAAACAAAAATACGTACACCACTTGGGCCACGATAAGCCCGATGTAGAGTGGCAATTGCAGCCAGCGGCTGGCAAAAATCATGCGTGGAATGAGATTCATACGTTTTTCTTCAATCGGTGGGAGCTTTGCCATGGGGAGCGCGATCATGTTGCTTGGAAGGCCTTAGTTTAGCGATCTGCGCACTGCGTTCGCTTCGCTTGATTCCGCGCGCTCAAAAGTGGCTATTTTTCAGGAGATAAATCTGAAATTAGGCCGTTTTTACGCCGCAGGTATTAACGTCTAAACTGCGTTGATGCGTGTGCTGATCGTAGAAGATGACAATGAGCTGCGCGGTACGTTGGGTCAAGCATTGCAGCTAAGCGGCTATGAAGTAGACGCGGTGGCTGATGGTGCGATGGCCGATAGCGCGCTGCGGGTAAAAGACCACTATGCCTTAGTGGTGCTCGACTTAGGCCTGCCTCGGCAGGAGGGGTTGAGCGTTTTGCGCGCGCTGCGTGATCGGCGCGATGCCACGCCCGTGCTTATCCTCACGGCGATGGACGCGGTGGAGAGCAAGGTGCAAGCGCTCGATGCGGGGGCCGATGATTATCTGGTAAAGCCATTTTCCATTGTGGAACTGGAAGCTAGGTTGCGGGTGCTATTGCGTCGCAAGTTCAAGCAATCCGACAACACGCTTTCCTGCGGCGCCTTGCAGCTCGATATCGCTAGTCGCGTAGTTACTGGGCAGAGCGGTGAGCGCTTAGAGTTCACCAGCCGAGATGTGGCCCTGCTTGAGCTGTTGCTGCGGCATTCGCCGAATTGGGTGGCCAAGCAAACGCTCACCGACCAGCTCAGCTCGTGGGATGCCGAAATTTCGGCCAACGCCGTGGAAGTGGCCGTCCACCGGCTGCGAAAACGCCTGCTGCCAAATGGTGTGGAAATCGTAACTGTGCGTGGATTGGGCTACATGTTGCAGGAGGCCGCGCCGTGACTTTAGTTGCGCGGCTGCTGGAGTGGCTGCTCGCGCCGCTGCTCTTTTTGTGGCTGGCTACGGCCATCATCACCTTCGCGAGTTTGCACGCAGTGCTCGATCAAGCAGCGGACCGGCGCGTGCTCGATGCCGCCGCGCACGTGCAGGAACTGTGGCAGCGTAGTAATCAATCTGCTACGCATGTACGCCCGTTGCTTTACTCGCTCGGAGGCGGCGGTGGGCGGCGGTATGAAATCGGTATTTATGATCGCAACGGGTTGGAGCTGGTGGCCACTTCGCCTGGTCAAATCGAGCTTTCTACCACCGCCCTGCATGGCACGATGCAAACGCTGATCGTCGGCGATGAAGCATCACGCTGCGGCATTTCCAAGCGCGCCGCCGACGGGGCTACGGCGCACACCGTGGTAGCGTGTGATGCTTCTAGTGAGCGCACAAGTCAAAGCGTGGCTGCGTTTCGGCATATTCTCATTCCGCAATCGCTCATTTTGCTCATTGCCACCGGGCTCGTTTGGTATGGCTTGCGCTATATCTTGCGCCCGCTCTCCCAATTGCAAAGCGATCTTGATGCACGGGATATGAACCACTTAACGCCGGTGAATGTAAGCGTTGCGCCACGGGAGTTAGAGCCGTTGCTCACTTCGGTCAATAACCTGATCAGCCGATTGACCTCTGGCTTCGAGAGTCAGCGTCGGTTTATTGCAAACGCGGCCCACCAATTGCGCACACCCTTAGCGGCCATTCATACCCGCATCGAGCTTGCGCACCGCATGCTGCAAAACGGCGAGGTGAAAAGTGCGCAAGAGGTGTTGGGCGCGCAAGCCCAACTCTCAGTGCGCACTACCAAACTGGCCAATCAGCTGCTTTCGCTCGCCCGCAGCGAAACAGCTGGGCTATCGGGTCAAGAAAAGCCGTTGGTTATTACCCAGGCGCTGGCCAACGTTTTAGCCCGCAGCGCGGCGCGGGCGCAAACGGTATCGGTGGAGCTAATTTATGAAGAAGTAGGCTCAACTGAACATTGGAGGATTGCAGGCGATCAAACCCTTATTGAGGAGGCCATCTCAAACGTCGTCGAAAACGCGATTGCCCATGCGCCTGCGCACACGGAGGTGCGCTGCATTGCCGACGCGACAGCACGCGAGATTCGCATCGTTGACGCTGGATCTGGCGTGGCCGATGCAGACGCAGAAAGCATGTTTCATCCCTTCGTGCGGGGTGCGGATAACCAACGCGCCGGCACCGGCTTGGGCCTGGCCATCGTGCGTGAAATTATGCGTAGGCACGGCGGCGAGGCCCGCTTCGCTTCACGCGATATGAGTGGAGGCGCTTGTCTGATCCTCTCGTTTCCTATGTTCATGGCATGAATAGTAACCATGTAAGAAAACCGTAAGGTTTGCTTCGTAACCTATTGGTTGGGCTCGTTGCTGGCAACAGCGCTCGCATCAAAAAACCAAAAGGAGATTTACATGGCAATTCAAACATCGGCAGTGGGCGCTAAGGCGACCGATGCCAATCGGGCAATGACAGCCGAAGAGCGAAAAGTTATTTTTGCCTCATCGCTCGGCACCGTTTTTGAGTGGTACGATTTTTATCTTTATGGTTCGCTCGCAGCCATTATCGCGAAAAACTTTTTCTCAGGCCTCGATGCCAACTCTGCGTTGATTTTCGCGTTGTTGGCCTTTGCGGCTGGCTTCATCGTCCGTCCGTTTGGTGCCATTTTCTTTGGTCGTTTGGGCGATATGATTGGCCGCAAATACACCTTCTTGGTGACCATTTTGATTATGGGCTTATCCACCTTCTTGGTTGGCTTGCTGCCTGGGTACGCCTCATGGGGTTTCGCAGCGCCGGTGATCTTGATCGCGCTTAGGCTGTTGCAGGGTTTAGCACTGGGCGGAGAATACGGCGGCGCAGCTACCTATGTGGCCGAACACGCGCCACAAGGCAAACGCGGCGCGTACACCGCGTGGATTCAAACCACCGCAACGCTTGGTCTTTTGCTATCGCTCATGGTTATTTTGGGCACGCGCATGGCGTTGGGCGAAAAAGAATTCGGTGAGTGGGGCTGGCGCATTCCGTTTTTGCTCTCAGCAGTATTGCTCGCTGTTTCAGTGTGGATTCGCTTGAGCATGGCTGAATCCCCGGCCTTTCAAAAGATGAAGTCCGAAGGCAAAACATCGAAGGCACCGCTCACTGAATCATTCGGTCAGTGGAAAAACATGAAGATCGTGATCCTCGCCTTGATCGGTGCAGTGATGGGTCAGGCTGTGGTCTGGTACACGGGCCAGTTCTACGCGTTGTTC
>JANMDS010000111.1:0-5889 GCA_031376405.1 Betaproteobacteria bacterium | reverse complement strand
TCGCCACCCAAACAGAGCGAAGCGAACTCTCGCGGGACAGCGCTGTAAACACAAAAGATGTTGCCAAAGCCGTAGGCGATGTGGATAAAGATTTAGTGTTCACCGCCATCGCGCCCTGCCGGTTATTTGATTCCCGCACTGGCCAAACCTCCGCGCTGGGCACGCTAGGCGGGGTGATGCTCAACCAAACCACGCGCACCCTCGCTGCGGGCGGCACCTGCGGCGTACCGGCCACGGGCGTGCGCAGCATATTTCTTTCGTTTCATTCTTACAACAATAATCCGGCCGCGCTGGGAGTCATCACGTTCCAGAAAACGGGTGCGCCGGTAAGCGGATTGGCTGCCGCGTGGACGGGCGGCGTGTGGACAACCGGCACAGCGATTACGGGTACGCTCGATAACGGCTCGTTCGATGTGTTCGTAGGCAACGGCGTGCCGATGAGCGCGGACATGATTGTCGATGTGATGGGGTACTTCACGCCGGCGAATCGGGGTGGGGATGGGTTGCGGGTAAGTACACAATTGTTTCGTACCTACGCTGACACTTCACGTTCTCGGTCAACTAATGTAATAAATGGCGACGGAACCAATGGCATCGGCTCTGGTGTCATTGGTGCCACGATTTCGGGGGGTGGAGGGGTACTTGTTTCGGGGAATTCGTCGCTTTCAATTGCGAATACTATCTCTAGCGACTTTGGCACGATTTCTGGAGGTACGTCGAACGTAGTCAGTGGACAAGGAGGAGTCGTAGGTGGGGGAGGTGCGAATAGGGCAGGGGGATTAAATTCTGTGGTGGCGGGGGGTGAAACGAACATTGGCTCCGGAGCGGGAGCGGCAATTATTGGTGGAAAAGGGAACTCGGCATCTAGCGATTTTTCGATCATTGGGGGCGGCGAAATTAACACTGTCTCCGGCGGGACGGCGGCAATTCTCGGAGGGCAGGGCAACTTGGCATCTGGGGATTTTTCGATCGTGGGGGGGGGGGCAAACAACAGAGCTGAAGGGGTTTTTTCCGCAGTCATGTCGGGATCAGTTAACCGAGCGACTGCGCAACGCGCGGTCGTTCTTGGTGGTTCAACCAATACAGCCTCGGGCATCCGTTCAGTAATTGCTGGGGGTCTAAATAATACCGCGTCAGGTACTTCTGCAAGCATTGGTGGTGGAGAAACAAACACGGCGGGACAGTATGCGATGGTTCCAGGTGGTGCAGGAAACAGAGCAACTGGGGCTTTTAGTTTCGCTGCAGGACGCGATGCGTCTGCGAACGATGGCGCGGCAACACCAGTTGGTCATTACGGTGTATTCGTCTGGTCGGACTCGCCGAACGGTTCTGAGCCAAATTCGCTACCATTTGTCACCCAGCCCTTTCGGTCTACCGCCAACAACCAATTCGCTGTGCGTGCTCGCGGCGGCGTTTCCTTCAAAGTTGCTTCCACGAATATCGCAGCAAACGCCACCGACGCCACAGCTGGCTGCTCGCTCCCATCCGGCGGCTCCGCAAGCTGGAGTTGTTCGTCCGATCGCAATTTGAAAGACGGCATCAAAGCTATTTCCCCAAAAGACGTGCTCTCAAAAGTGGTGAATTTGCCGCTTTCAACATGGCAATTTAAAGGCACCAGCCGCCGCCACTTAAGCCCGATGGCGCAGGATTTTTGGGCGGCGTTTGGGTTTGGTGAGGATGATCGTCACATTACTGCATCGGACGTATCAGGCGTAGCGTTGGCGGCGGTGCAGGGCGTGAACCAAAAAATGAACGATGAGCTTGCCTCGCTCAAATCGAAAAACGCAGTGCTTCAAAAAACGAATGCAACGATGCAGCGCGAGTTGGCTGCGATTAAACGCAAGCTCGGTTTGTAGGATTGACTACCGAGAAAGCGCCTCCCCCCAGCGGGGGGAGGTTGGGAGGGGGGGGTGTTTTGCTTCCGTGGAGAGTGATTTTTTAGCCACGTTCCCCCACCCCAGCCCTCCCCCGCTGGGGGAGGGAGCAGAGCGCGGGTTTTGCTTGCGAACGTAACGCGGGCTGCTTACAAACGCTGGAGATTTGACCCTAAATAACGGGTTTTTGCGCCGCAAGTATTTCATAGGAAATACCTGCGGCGTTTTCATTTCTGGCCTACAGCTTGCGCTCGCTCGCCGACGGCAAAAATTCTGTGGTGGCAATAGCCGCTGCACTCGGGATGGCGGGCAAGTTCATCGTGGTCACCAAAAGCTTAATCGCTGCGTCCACACGTTTCAGCTCTATTGTGCCCAGGCCTTGCTCTTCTACCGTGGGCGTGACAATGAATTGATCGATCGCTAACCGTGCGCGTTTCCACTCGGTGCGCTCGTCGCTGGTGGGCTCCTTTTCTTTTACATATTTCACGGCGGCCTCGGTATCGCGGATGGTGCTTTTCACCGCGCTATGGAAGCCGCGCACGAAGCGCTCCACCGTTTTCGGGTTGGCTTTGAGGTAGGCTGCGTTCACCATAACTACGTTGCCGTAGAGCCGTAGCCCGCCTTCGTAAAAGCGGTGTGACGAGTAGTCCCGCCCGCTCATGCCCTTGGCTTCGAGGTTCAATACGGTGGTGAAATAAAAGCCGGTAATCGCATCAACTTTGCCTGCCATAAAGGCTGCTTCGCGCTCGGCAGGGGCAAGGTCTTGCCAGACCGCGCCGGCCGACGCATCGGCAATGGCGACGTAGGCGGGCCACAGCTTGCGTCCGCCATCAAAGGCTGGGGCGCCGAGCTTTTTTCCGTTAAGCTGATTGGGCCCTTTTGCGCCCGAAGCGGTGCGAATAAAAAGCGTAGCGGGGTTACGCTCATAGAGCACGTACACGGCCACCGGCGGGGCAATAGTGGGGTTTTTCGCGGCGAATTCCACAAGCGCAGAAAAATCTCCCAGGCCCATATCAAACTCACCCGAAGCTACTTTCGCAATCGTCGCCGCCGAGCCGGTGCCCGGCGTGAGCGTCACGTTTAATTTCGCTTTGGGGAACGTGGTTTGGCTGGCCATCAACAGCGGCGCAGCCGGGCCTTCCCAGCGCCAATCGTTTAAAAATTTCACGTTGTCTGAGCCTTGCGCAAGCGCAGCGGAAACGGCAATCAAACTTGCGAAGGCAGTGGCGGCGGTGCGCGTCCAGCGGGCGAAGCGTGAATACATGGGAACCTCAAAAGTACAGATATTGCTATGCATTTTAGATAGTTTGTTTATGAATTAGCACTAAAAGAGTGAAAAATACGATAAACGGGTATTGAAACGACAAAAGGTGCAACCAAAGGCTGAGGCTTCCCAGCGAGGGAACTCTGCTTCGCCGGAGGTTTGTCGCCTCGGCAAAGGCTCGGGTCCTATTTCGCTCATTTGCGCGGACGCTAACCGCTTGTTTTTACGAAAATAAATTGGTTTCCGGCCTCCGCCGGAAAGACACAACTTTGTCGCCCCGGCGAAGGCCGGGATCCAGTTTGGTTCGTGCGCGCGAACGCTAACTGCTTGTCTTTACGAAGAAAAATTGGTTTCCGGCCTGCGCCGGAAAGACGTTAAGCCTGTCGCCCCGGCGAAGGCCGGGGTCCAGTTTGGTTCGTGTGGCACAAACGCTAACCGCTTGTAGTTACGAGGAAAAAATTGGTTTCTGGCCCCCGCCGGAAATACATAACTCTGGGGGGGGCTTGCGTCTAGTTTCTGTTGTGAGGCGCAGCGGCACCCAAACCCAAACCCCGCTAGAGCCGCGCTTAAAAGCGGCGTTTTTTCGGGAGATAAATCTTTAAAAGGGCGCTTTTTACGCCGCAGGTTTTAACGCTTTTTGCCCACGCGCACTACCCCGTAACATCAAATTCCGAAGTTTCGAAGAGCGTTGGGATCTCGTTCGGGAAGTCCGTCGGGATCACGTAATCTTCTTGCACCACATCGCGCAAGAAAATTTCTACCAAATTTGGATCAAATTGTTTGCCGGCGAAAAACTCCAACTCCTCGCGCGCCCACTGCACATTCGAGGCCCGTTTGTAAGAGCGCTGGTGGGTAATCACATCGAAGACATCCACAATCGAAACCATGCGCGCCTCGATGGGCGTTTGCTCTTCAAATAGCTTTTTTGGGTAGCCCGAGCCATCCCATTTTTCGTGATGGCCTTGCGCAATAATTTGCGCCATTTTCACCACTTCATCCTGCGAAAAACCCAGCAAATCCACGCCAATGTTGACGTGCTTTTTCACAATCTCAAACTCCATTGGCGTGAGCTTGCGCGGCGCTAACAAAATCCGATGCGGAATACCGAGCTTGCCCACATCATGCAGCCGCGCAGCCTGTGAGACGACCTTTGCTCGTCGCTCCTCCCAGCCCATCGCTTTGGCGAATTCGTACGTCAACAACTCCACGCGCGCGCAATGCTTGCCCGTTTCGTCGTCCACCAGCGCAGCGGCCTTGGCCAGTTGATCAAAAAGCTCGCCCCGCTCCGAGTGCGTAAGCTCATTAAAGCGCCGCATCCGCAGCCGCGCCGCCCGGTCGTCCAAGCGGCGCACGAGGGCCGTATCAACGCTATCTTCAATAGAGGTAGGCCCGTTGCGCACCGGTTTGCCAGATTCTTTCGCTTCAATCGCATCGACAATGCTTTTCGCGGTAGCCTCGGCTTTAAGCGCGCGCTCCTGAGCCGTTTCGTGGGCATCTTCGTCGCCTTGGATGCCGACTACGCCGCGTGCGGCTTCTTTCATTACATTTTCGAGAGTCTCGACGGTTTCGAGCGCTTTGGCAATATTGCCAACGTGTTCGTAAACCAGCGTAAGTGCGTAAAGCGCATTTTGATAAAACAGGCCCCATTCCTCCGCGTGCCGTGCGGTTTCGACAAGGCGGCTGATTCCATTGTCCCGCAGTCCGGAATGGACTTCTGCAACGCCAAGCGCAATCGAAAAACTAATCTCAAGCGATTTGCTGTCCTTTGGGATCAGACCACGCGCCTCGGTCAATAGCTCGCGCGCCATTTTGTTGTCCCCGGCTTGGGCGAGTGCGGTTGCATGCCAACAGTAGTAATGCACCCTGTTTGCGAGTTCTATAGCGGAGTTTGGGTTTCTTGCAAGAGCGGAAATGCTCGACGCGATGTCTAAGGCGCCTTTGAGTTTTCCTAGAAGTAAGCTGTTGTAGATTAGATTAATCTTAGCCACGTAAAAGGCGGCTTTTCCATCGGCATCGGACGCGTGCTTAGTCCGATCAGAAACAGCCAACGACGTATCAAACGATTTCCTCAAAAATCCTGCTCCCATTAAAAATGAAGCGCGGTTTGCTTGGATTTTGTCTAACAGAGATGCGGCTAATTTCCCATCGATAGCAAATCCTTGAGCTGCGTCGATTACTTTGAACGCTAAGTCGTTTTTTCCGGCAGTGCTGTAAACAATTCCTAGACGCATGTGGGCCTCTGCCTGAAGCTGCGCATCATTTGACCGACGGCTCAGTGCACAGGCATTTAGCAGGAGCTCCGAAGCCGTTGCAAGATCGCCCTGCTGCCAATAGTTGCGCGCGGAGACCATAAGCTCGTTGGTTTCGGCAACCGTAAGCTTCAGATCTGACTCGAGAGGGCGAGAAGGCATGAGTTGAAGGAACTTTAAGTAAATCTTCTAAATCGGGTACGGCTGACAGTTTGCGTTAATGCATTGTGGGTTCATTTACGCCCCTACTTTAAGCATCATACGGTTAGAGAAGAAATTTTTAAATAGTTATTCAATATAAATATCTACCAGGAGTATCAAAATGCAAGTTTCCAACATTGTTTCCCAAGTTTCCAGCGATTTAGCCCTTGAAGTAGTGGTTGGTAAAGTTGAAGAAGTTTCAGCATGTGTTCAGTTAACCGAACTTCAAGTGGTCGGTGGCGGTACCGGTTGCTACGCTTGGTAACTAAGGATACGTCTTTGAAAGCCCGCTTCGGCGGGC
>JANMDS010000320.1:0-4007 GCA_031376405.1 Betaproteobacteria bacterium | reverse complement strand
CCTTCACCCTAAGCGATAAGCATCTTGCGTGCCATAGCGAAGTTTCGTGAGATAAGTATTTTGCACACCAAGCTTGCAGAAACTGGCCTAATGTATCCCGCCACGCCGCCTGAACCGCCGCCCGGGTTTCACTAAAGCGCGCTTCGGCGAACGCGTGGGCTTGACTCACTTCGCGGCGAAAAAGTGCCTCGACATCTATCCGATTTGGCCGTAGCGATGCGCGAAATCAACTACTCGGGCTTAAACCCTGAGCTTACCAAAAGCTCGGAACTGCGCTGTACATCGGCATCAATGAATCGCTGAAACTGCGCGACATCCTCCGATACAGCAAGAAGGCCAAGCGGCGCAAGCACATTGGCTTTCACTAAATCACGCACGGCGGTGTTTAGGGCAAGATTGAGCGCGGTCACTTTCGGCTCGGAAGTGCCTTTTGGTGCCCACACACCGTACCAGGAGTGGTACACGAGCCCTGGCATGCCACTCTCTGAGGCGGTCGGAATGTTCGGAGCAATTTCCATACGAGAGGCCGATGTCACCGCGATCGGGCGCACTTTGCCTTCTTTGGCCATCGGTAAAAGTGCGACGATAGAGTCCAGTAAGATTTGTGCGTGCCCGCCAGCCACGTCAGTTAGCGCCGGTGAGGTGCCTTTGTAGGCGGCGGAAGTGAGTTTTACTTCGCCGCGTTGCGCGATCATCAGCGTGCCAATGTGGCTAGCCGCGCCCAGCGCAGGCAACGCAGCGGTCCATTTTTCCGGCTGTAGCTTGGCGGCCGCCAACACCTCCAAAATGCTTTTTTGTGGGAGCGTAGGCGCGATGACCAACAAAAGCGGTGCTTCTGCAACGCGCGCGATCGGCTGGAAGTCTTTTACCGGATCATAGGGCGGTACTTTCATCACTTCTTTAGCCAACACGTGGGTGGATGCGGTGAAGAGCAAGGTTTGCCCGTCTGGCGCGGCCAGCTGCACTGCCTTGCCGCCAATAGTGCCACTCCCCCCCGCGCGATTTTCCACAATCACCGGCACCCCGAGATTGGTGGCGAGTTGTTTTGCAATCAGCCGCGCAGCCGTGTCCACGCCTCCGCCCGCTGCAAAGGGCACGACGAATTTAATCGGACCGTCGGGAAACTTCGTTTGCGAAAACGCCGCAGTTGCCGTTATCAACAGCAGGATCCACGTCCGACGCAACAAACAATACAACACATCCATTACAACCTCCTTGCACTCTCCATCGAAACGCGTTCTACGGCCACAATCTAACTGGGGCGGACTGTGGCCGAAACCCGGCTTACGCAGCGACCGCGGATGCTTCTCTTGTTATAGAATTTGCAGGGTTCGCCACTTGATACGCGGGGCTCACCTTACCCAGCTTCGCCGCCCGCATGGCGGCAAAAATTTCCTGATCCGCACCGGCGGGCAAGGGCAGCAACGGGCTGCGCACCGTAGCGTGATCGAGAATGCCGCGCTCAACCAGTGCCCATTTGAGCGCGATTGAGCCTTCCATGTGCGAAGCGCGGTGATAGACCGATGCCGTGGCTGGCAATAGTCGATCATGCAGCGCGCGCACTTTCGCGTAATCGCGTGCCTTGCCGGCTTCGATCATCTCAATGAGCGGTTCCGGTGCGATGCAGCCGTAGCCCACGAGGGCGCCGTCTACGTCAAACATCGTATGCGACAAATACTCGTCGTGGCAAGTCAAAATTTGTAAGTTCGGACGCTCTTTACGAAGCACCGGAATCTCCCGGTCCCAGCGCTTCATATTGCGAACACCATTTTTCATCGCAAATACGCCAGGAAGCGCGGCGATGTCGAGTTGAGTTTGCAAGTTATACGTCGCTTTCGTCGCGTCGGGGTATTGAAATAATATGAGTGGCAACCCGCTTTCCTCATAAATCGCGCGATAGCGGTCTTGGGGCACGCCTTCTTGATAACCAAAACGCAGCCAGCCGTGCGAGGGGTAGACGAGCCCTGCCATCGCGCCTGCTTTTACTGCCCGCTTCGCTTCATCCGAGGCAACTTGCGTGCCTTCAAGCGTAATGCCAGCGATGATTGGAACCCGTCCATCGGTCGAATCCCGAAACGCCTCAATGACTCGGTATTGTTCGTCGCGCTCAAGGAACGTGCCTTCGCCGGCGTGGCCGAGCACCGTAAGTCCTTTTACGCCGGGATAGCTGCCGAGCCAAGCGCCAAGACGCTTAATGGCCGGGTAGTCCACTGCGCCGTCACGGGTAAAGGGGGTGATGGGTGCGGGAACGAGTCCGCGTAGATCAAGTGCTTGCATGAACATCTCCAAGAAAAAAAACATAATCCGCGTTTTTCTCGCGAATCGCCATGGGAGCACTGTAGGTTTTTTTATGACATAAAGGAACTGACAAGTGTTACATTCCAGAAATACTAAAACGGTATATCTGAAAGTCCTCCGATGCATCAATCTGGGTGGAAACTATTCCTTGAAGCGGCTGAGCTCGGCAGTATGAGCAAGCTCGCATTGATCCACGGTACGAGCCAGCCCCACATCAGTCGCCAGATGAGCGCACTGGAGCGAGCATGCGGGAAGCGGCTTTTTCAGCGAACGGGACGAGGGATTGTGCTAACAGAGTTTGGTCAAAGGATCGCGCCCAAAGTCCGCGCCTGGCTCGCGAGTACCGAGCTTTTAGAAAATGAAATTCAAGGCATTGCGGCAACGCCGATTGGTCGGGTGCGCGTGGGAATAATTCCTTCGGTTGCCAATCCGCTCGCGAGCTCACTGTTGCTTCGAATGCAAGCAAAATTTCCTCAGGTGAGCATCCAAATTCGGGAAGGGCAAGGATCCCAATTGCAGCATTGGCTCGATGAAGGTAGTCTTGATCTCGCGTTCCTACTGCGAAGTGGCAAAACCGTAAGCGCGGATGCGCTCGAGCTGACCGAAACGCACACCTACTTGGTGGGTGCGAAGGGCGATGCGGTTACAAAACGAACAAGCGTACCGTTTGCCGAACTCGAAGGATTACCTCTAGTCACGTTTTGCCGTCCGAGCGAGTGGCGCGACCAGCTCGACCAACATGCCCGTGAAAAAGGCCTGCGGCTCAACGTGCTGCTGGAGGCAGACTCGCTTGCGCTGCAAATTGCGATGGTGGCGCAAGGCCATTGCTACGCATTGCTTGGGAGCTACGCCATTGCAAACGCGCCAGATCGCAAGCAGATCCAGGTCTCGCGCATTACCGATCCAGCTATCACGCGGCACATTGCCCTGGCGAGTTCCCGCGTAGGCGAGATGACCCTTGCAATCCGTACCGTAATTTCGGAAGCGCGCGCAGTGGCCGGAGAAATCGCTAACCGCCATCAATTTGATCGCGGTGGGTTAGCCTAACATCGCGGTCCACGCTGCCTGCACCGCCGCCCGCGTTTCACCAAAGCGCGCCGCATCGGCCACGGCCCGCTCCTCGCCCGCTAATCGGCATTGATGCTGGAACGCGCGATACGCCCGATAGGCATCGGCGAGCGCGCGGGCCTGCCCTGCAGGTAGAAGTCCGTTTTCTCCAGCAAAAAGCAAAAGCGCGATATTACCTTTGTTCTCTACTAAAAAGGGATGTTGGTGGGCATGAATGAGCACGAGCGTTTGCACGATGAACTCAATATCGACCATGCCGCCAGCGTCGTTTTTTACATCGAACCCCGCGCTGCGGTTGGCCTTTTGGGTGGACATCCGCGCGCGCATTTGGCGAATTTCTTCAAATACCTGCGGCGCAAAACGAGCCCTTTTTAGGATTAATCGCCTAATTTTTTCGAATGTTGCGCCCGCTTTTTCGTCGCCCGCAGCGGAGCGCGCACGTGAGAGCGCTTGGTGTTCCCAAAGCCACGCCTTTTTTTCTTGATATTCGGCGAATGCGGTGAGCGTGGAAAAAGGCAAGCCGGATTCGCCGAATATCAAGAAAAAAAGGCGTGGCTTTGGGAACACCAAGCGCTCTCACGTGCGCGCTCCGCTGCGGGCGACGAAAAAGCGGGCGCAACATTCGAAAAAATTAGGCGATT
>JANMDS010000095.1:0-5521 GCA_031376405.1 Betaproteobacteria bacterium | reverse complement strand
CCACGACCACGACCGCGACCACGACCCCGACCGCGACCCCGACCGCTACCACGACCACGACCCCGACCACGACCACGACCACCACCCATATAAAAATATAGCTGATCGCGTAATCATCGGATGACCGTAAAACTTTCGATGGCGTTGGTCTGCACATAAAGCGCATTCGGTAATGGTTGCGCGTCTTTCCATTTCTGGTCGGTAAATGCGCCTGTTTCATAGACGATAGCAGCGTCTTCTAAAAGTACGCACGTCGCATTGACTCCGGTCAATTTCCCGGTGTAGATATAATTAAGCGCAAAGATGGTGATTCTCTGACCTAATAATGATGCAAGTCCTTCGCCTTCAACTTCGATAACTTCTACAATCTTTTTCATGTCGTCTTCTTTCTGGCTTTCGCCTTGGTTGTTTGTTTCGTCGTCGCCCGTGCATCCTCGGCGATGGCGGCTTTTAATTCGTGGATTAAACCAAACAGGAATCCATACACAAAGGGTTCACTGTCAGCATCTATTTTTCTCAGGCGCTTTTCCGACTCCTTCACCAATCGCCGCACAGCGGAGGTTGAGCGGGTCATTCCTGAATCCCTTGCAGCAAGCATTCTTTAATTGATATTTCAATGATTTCCCAGCGAGCATCCGCTGTGGGCCACGGATTATTGCGAAGCATCAGCAAGATACGCTGCAACAGTTCGCGCTGATGCCGATTGTTCGCCCGGTATCCGCGCAAGTCGATCTCAGTCGCTGTCCTGTTCATTTCACTTTTCCTTCATCCGCAAACCGCAGCAGCGCCTTGGCGAGACGACGCGCTTGGGGTTTGGTGAGAAATACTATTTTCCAACTATCTGGAACCAGAACGGCGAGGCTGTTGTTTGATGTGTTCGACCGAACCACAAATCCATCGCCAAACTTATCTTGAATGCGAATATATTTCATAGTATCGTCCCCGTAATTTCCAGCAGTACCCGCAGCATCTCGCCCGTCGGCTTGAACCATTCGCTCCCCGCTTCGTAGCCGTCGAAGATTTCGTCGGCGTTGATGTCTTTGATTAATTCCGTCGTTTGAATATATCCACGGACGACAATAATAGTCTCGCCTTGCTTGGATATTTCATAGGCCGCATCTTCGCCTGAATCCAGGGCGTGAAGGAATTGCTTCGCCGCTTCGACCGGATCAGCGACCGGATTATCCGGCCATTCGTCGGGTGATGCAAACGCGGTCCAGTGGGTGGAGGTCATGGTTTATATTCCTCATCAACGCATGACTCACATATATTGGAGAGTCCGTCTGGCAAACAGATGACTGGTTTATTGCAGCGTTTGCAAAGCGACAAGTCGAGGCCGGAACGGTCGAGCGCGTCTAACCATTCCTTGTGGGTCATGCCCATAGTTATTTCATCTTCGGTCATGGTCTTTCCTCGATCACGATATGAGTTGCTGGTTTGCTCGATATATGTTTAGAAGCTGGGAATTGAATGTAATGAATGTCAACCCATTTATCACTGTCATCAATGATGAGCAGACAGTTTTTAATAGCATCGACAACCATTTTAGAACCTCCAATTAAATTGGCTTTGTCCGTGATCTGTCGCTTACGGAAACAAGTCAACACAATGGTCCGCTTAACTTCCTGATTCATCGGCGTATAGTTCCCTGGCTGGCGCATGCGCGCCAGAATCCATTGCTCCCATAGCTTGCGGAGTCGTGCGCGTTTGGACCAGTGCATCGAATTGGTTGCGTTGTGCGAGGGAACTTCCAGCGGAATGGTGGCGTTGAAAATAATAGTCATGCGGTCGGTCTTTTTTCTGCCACGATGGACGGAGAGCTAGGTCGCTCGACTATTTGCACCAATGCCTCGGCTTCTGGCGGGAGCGCGGCGCATTTCACGGTCAAGGCTTGTAGCTGCATGAGCTTCACCAGCGAGAACCCACCGGCCTCAAGCGCGATAGCTGCTGCCATTGGATCGGACACTGAGCGGATATTACGCGAGGTTCCGAGTTTATAGCCATTCGCCTTGTTGCCCTTAATCATCTCGGCCTTGCATAAATCCTTGGCGGCATCCGCCCATTTTTCTGCCAGTTTCGCGGCATCGCACAATTCTCCGAGGGTACTCGGATCGGTTGGCGTCCCCATCATCGTCAAGGCTTCTTTGGCTTGCATAATTCGTTCCTTTGCGGCTGAACAGGTCGGCAGTGCGCGGCAGTGGCAGCAAGCCGAGTACGATGGTTTTAATTCTGGATTGTCGGCGCGTGCGCGGGCAACGACCGAGCGAGTCCACGCAAGAGATTCGCGCAGAGTCGCGGCGTCAAAGCTAGCGGCGCTGGCGCGGTGTTTCTTCGGCGCTCTCGGCTGGAATAGATAGACGGTTATTTTGTCCGTCATAAACGTGGCGGACGCGCTGATTCCATACGCCTGCAATTGTTCGTGATCGTCGGCATCTCCGGCATCTAGGAAGGTAAACTTCCAGTCGCACACAATCGCATGCTCAAAGGGAATGACGAGAATTAAATCAGCGGTGCCTACCCGCTCCATGCCAAGGTCCGACATGCCAAGCGGTTCCTCAACCAGTACGTCATCTGATTGAATTTCATGCTTCGCAATTAAATCCCTTGCGAACTCAAGGCACATCTGAATGCAACGCACAGTCCACGGATCGACCTTCTCGACGATCGCTTGGTTGCACGCTTTGGTGATGATCTCGCCCCATTCTTCTTGTGTTTCTTTCCATAGATTGATCGCTTCGGCGGTGATCGCATGGGCTTGCGTTCCCATGTTTGCTGCCGGATCGGCTTCCGGTTCACCGAAAATATTGACGGCTGCGGCCTCCATCGTTGGGCGGCCTGGACAGGCATCGATCGCGTAGAGCGAGCTTGGGCGTATGAAGTCATTGAGCGTTTTCATACTTCATCTCGCTGTCGCACCCTGAGCATCGAATCTGCGTAAATATAGGCATATTCGGCGTAGTGTGTAGACGAGGCGTCGTCATCGTAAAAAAAATCAGCGTTTGATATAATGCCGTTCATTATTTGCGCCGCGAAGTAATCCCGTAGAGTCATGCCAAGCGGACATCCGCCCCCATTCTCTGGAATCATCCCAGGAAATGCGCGACCACCGTCGTCTTTTTTACTCATCGCGTCCCCCGCATAACCGTCTCAGTTACCTCGATCATTCGACACCCCAATACGTCTATCCCAGCAGCCAGCATCTCCTTAACCGCGCTCTCGTTAATTGGGCGGATTAACTGGCCTCCGATTTTAATTGGCACGTCGTCGGCATTGAATATCTCCAGCTTCCTCACCGTTCGCGTCTGTATCGCCTCCGACTTCACCGCGACCGGAATAGGGACGGCTGCCACCGGTTCCGCCTTGACCACCAAAGCGGCAGCAACGGCGACAGGCTCCGCCTTGACCGGAGAGCCAAGCATGGCCTCCAGTTCAGCGGCTTCGGCCTCGGCGCGCATCTTTGCGTCCGCTAGTGCCTTCCGGTGCTTATCGTCTTCGATGGCCTGTAATCGGGCGCGTTCGGCTTCTGCGCGAGCTTGAGCGACAAGGCGTTCCTGCCGCGCTTTATCCTCCGCCTCGGCTTGGATACGGTTGAAGGCGCTGATCTTGCCAAGCAGCGACCGCTTCGCTTCGGACAGCGGCTCAGCGATTTGCGCCACCACGGATTCTATGGCTTTCCCTAAATCAGTAAGCGGCTTCTTTAATTCAACGCGCCGCGCCTCGATAGCCTTCGCCATGCTGTGGAGTTGCACCAGCGTTGCGTCGGCAGTCTTGAGGCTCTCGGCATCGGTGACGATCAGGGACGATGCCTTGGCGGCGGCACCTTGCCACGCGCCGATTGCGGCTGCCTCAAAGACCACCAGCAGCGGCTTGTTGTCCGCGGTGACGATAGGCGATGGCAGGAGCGCCGATGCGTAGGCCGGGCCAGGAGGAAGCGCGGTCATGCAGCACCAGC
The DNA here is from genome assembly GCA_031376405.1 of Betaproteobacteria bacterium. Taxonomy (GTDB): domain Bacteria; phylum Pseudomonadota; class Gammaproteobacteria; order Burkholderiales; family Casimicrobiaceae; genus JANMDS01. The sequence goes on along the minus strand of JANMDS010000095.1, from coordinate 1,569 downwards.
AGCGCGAACATCGTCGATGAATGATTTACGCTCAGCCTGTGACTTGTCCTTGAGAGCGTCCACGTTGTCAAACTTGCGCTCCTTCATAATGGCCTTGGCGGCAACCTTCCCGTCTTCGCCAGACTTCCACAGCGCGTGTAATTCCGTGCGGCATTGCTCAATCGTGATCTCTTGATTTGATTCGGCGCGCAAGACTTCCGGTTCAGAATCGGCAGCAACGTTGTCGGCAACAGGAGCGGGTGATGGTGCGTCGGTAGGCGTGACGACTTGCGCCGTAGATTCTGGAATATCCTCGATCTTCCGGCGCTTCGCCGGCTTTGCATCGGGGATTACCGTTGCGCTAGCGGTCACGTCTACGAGGTTCGCGTCTTCCATTTCTTCACGGCAATGAAACCCGCTCAAAGCATCAGCGAATGCGCCACGCAAGGCAAAGGATCGGGCGCGCATCGTGAGCATGCGCTTGGGGTGCTGTGACCACGGGCCTTGCTTGCCTTTGAGTCCGGCCTTGGCTGCATCGTCCATCGAATAAGTCGAGACGTAGGCGGAGCGACCGGCACGTTTCACCGTGACTGTTGCCAGCATCTTGTCGCCTTCACCGCTGACGACTTCGCTAATATCCTCAAAGTCGGGGCGCGACTGGCACGTCGCTAGCATCGCGTCACCGTAGAGCGTTGGCCTACCGTTCACGACGGCGATGCCGGCGAGCGCGGAAAATAAATCCAAGCCGAGTCTGTGACCCATAGCGCCAGCGATTAAAATATCGTTGGGCTTGTTGGCGAATGCTTTAGGCACTAGCTCAGACTTGCTCAATATATTCGCTAGTTCCTTTGCTGCATCGAGCGATTCGGGGGAAATGAGCATGCCGAAACCGTTGGGTTTCGCTGTTTGGACAGTAAGGGCTTGGTTCATGGGATTCCTTTGGTGGTTACATTAAAGCCGTATCACCGGCAAACGTGCCGCTCTTGTGCTTTACCTGCATGAGCGGAATGCAGGGCAAACGTCATAGGTGTATTGGAACTAAGGTCCGTGGACTAAGCGTTTGCGTAGAGTAGAATGTATACCGTATTGTCTACGGAGCAAGGGCCAGTTTTAAGAACCATCCGACAATAATTCCTACACCGAAAATAAGCGCGCCGATGGCGTAGACCGCGACCCATTGGCTTGCGTGCGCGTCGTGTGGGCGCATGCGTGCGATGGCGTCGATCTGGCGCTGCGTGTCTGCATTTATTTTGCGGGCCGTTTGCGCGAGGTAGAGCTTGTGTGCTGCCATTTGCTCCTCTGCCACGATTTTCTCATGGTAGAGGCGTTGTGCTTCGTGGCATGGCATTGCCCATGCCTTAGCGGCGGCTTCGGCTTGCGCGTCTGGCGTACTCATACCTCAATCCCTAGCGCCATCTTGTAACACTTCGTCGTCGTCGGTCGGTGCGGCCATTCGTTGATAGCCTCGGCGCGGTATACGGTATTGAGGCATATACACGCCTTGACGGCAACTTGGATCTGCGTCATTCCCGTGCGCAATCGCGCCTCCTTTGGTCCGAGGAATGCCGGATCTTTCGACGCAATTGGTAC
>JANMDS010000089.1:0-3156 GCA_031376405.1 Betaproteobacteria bacterium | reverse complement strand
ATCTACGCACCGCATGGAAAAGACCGCACCGCCTCGCGCTGCTCGGAAGATTTCGTGAAATCCGCGTCGCACAATTCGCGCGTGGTGGTGTGCACGCGCGCTTACCGCAAGTTCGAAGGGCTCTACGACATCTATACCTTGGTGATGAGCTTAGATGCTGGGCGCGAAGGCTTGGAGAGTTCACTCTCACTCAATGGCGTGGATTACCAACGCGGATTGACTGAATCACGCCGTTTCGTTGAAAAAATTACCCGTACAGCAGGCGCTGCGAAATGAATGTGCTCCCGTTGTTTGTTGAAGTGATTGACCGCCGCGGCCACGTAATCTCACGCACTCGCATCGAGAGGCTTCCCGCTACGATTGGGCGCGGCTACGAATCGACAGTGATTGTGGACGACGAGCATGTTGCTCCCGCCCACGTACACATTGACGCTGATGGAAGCGGCCATGTTTTCGCGAGCGATTTAGGCTCTCAGAATGGCATGTGTGCACTTGGCGTTGGCCGCACTCTGGGGCCTAAAGTTGCGAGCGTAGCCGTTGCCAGCGGCGGGGTGACAGAGCTATTTGTGGGGAAAACGCGCATCCGTATCGTGCCCATTGGCGCGCCCGTTGCGCCAGAGCGCGTGTTGGCCGTAGAGCGGCAGGTCAACTTGGGCCTAGTGTGGGGCGCAATGGCGCTGCTGCTGGCCATAGTAGGGTTTGAGTCATGGTTCGGCATGGTTAATGAAGTGAAGCCGCTTACGATTGTGACCACACTATTAAGTTTGTTGGGTGCGCTCTTTGTGTGGTCGGGAGGCTGGGCGTTTATCACGCGGCTGTTGCGTGGCAGTCCGAAATTCGGACCACATTTGTTGGTCGCTGCACTTGGCGCGATTGCGTTCATCCTGAGCAGCGTGCTGGTCGATGGGTTGAGTTTCATGTTCAATTTGTCCGGCCTCTACACATGGCGCGGCGTGCTCGCCACCGCCATGGGCGCTGCCGTTATCGCGGCGCACGTATACCTTACCAATGGCTCACTCACGCGTTGGATGAGCGGCTTCATCACGCTGGCGGCGGTGGGCGTGTTGAGCATGAGTTTTCTTACGAGCTATCAGTCGCATAAAACCATTTCTCCTGGGGGCTTCATGGCCACAGTGTTCCCGCCCTCTTGGCAGTTGAGCGGCAGTCGCAATGTAGAAGACTTTTACAACCGCGTGAAACAGGATAAAGCCGATGTAGATGCCCTGCGCAACATTGAGGGCGATCAAGATGGTGGCGGTTTGGACTAGAAAAAACGAATATGAAAATTGCAATCGGCGGGTTTCAGCACGAGACGAATACCTTCGCGCCTTCGCGTGCGACGCTGCAGCGCTTTAAGGAAGGCGGTGGCTTCCCTGCATTAGCGGTGGGCAATGATTTATTCGACGCGGTTGAAGGCATCAATCTTCCAGTAACGGGCTTCATCGATGCCTTCCGAGGCAGTAACCACAGCTTGCAGGCGCTGGCCTGGGGCGCGGCCAGTCCTTCGGCACAGGTGACCGACGACGCCTTCGAAACGATTACTGGCTATTTGATCGAAGGCTTGCGTCGTGCTCCGCCCGATGCGGTGTATCTCGATTTGCATGGCGCGATGGTGACTGACAGTTTCGATGACGGCGAAGGCGAAGTGCTGCGCCGCGTTCGCGCGCTTGTGGGATCCAATGTGCCCATCATGGTGTCATTGGATTTGCACGCCAATGTCTCGCCGCAAATGTTGGAATTAGCCGACGTGCTAATTGCGTATCGCAAATATCCTCACACTGATATGGCGGAAACGGGTGATCGGGTTGCCCACTACTTGCGTATGCGAATGGAGGGTTTGCCAAAAATTGTGCCCTACGTTCGGCGCATCCCGTTTCTCATTCCGCTCAACGCCCAATGTACCGATCTTGAGCCTGCGAAATCGGTGTATGCGTTGCTCGCCTCTTTGGAGAGCAGCGCGGTGAAATCGCTTTCCTTCACGCCTGGTTTTCCGGCCGCGGATATCGAAATTTGCGGCCCCGTGGTGTGGGGCTATGGCACGCGCGATGCCGCAGCGAAACAAGCTGTCGATGCATTAGCGGGCGAGATTGAAAACATTTCCACGCGCTGGACCGAAGAGGTTTTAGATGCAGATACCGCCGTGACGCGGGCACAGCGCCTGAGCGCGGGCGCTACCAAACCCGTGGTAATCGCTGACACCCAAGATAACCCTGGTGCGGGTGGCGACTCCGATACTACCGGTATGTTGCGCGCGCTTATCGCCAACAACGCCCAGCGCGCGGCCATCGGCTTGATCGTGGATGCCGAAGCCGCAAAAGCCGCGCATGCAGCGGGGCCTGGCGCTACGCTAGAAATTGCGCTGGGTGGCAAAAGCCGTATCCCAGGCGATGCGCCGCTATTCGCCCGCTACACGGTGGAAGCCATTCACGACGGCAAATTCACCTGCACCGGTCCGTTTTTTCGAGGTGCTCGCATGCAGTTGGGATTGTCCGCGTGCCTGCGCATTGGCGGAGTACGCATCGTTGTCGCGTCCCGAAAGTGTCAGCTGGCCGATCAAGAAATGTTCCGATACGTAGGCATTGAGCCGACCGAACAAGCAATTTTAGTTAACAAAAGTTCGGTGCATTTTCGTGCCGATTTCACCCCGATTGCTCACTCCATCCTCGTAGCCAAAGCGCCGGGGCCGATGCCCGCCGATCCGCGCGATTTGAAGTGGACAAAATTGGCCAAAGGCATGCGGTTGTCGCCGTAGCGCGAACAAAACGGTGCAATACCTGCGGCGCAAAATTGTCCTTTTCCAGCAGATATCTCCCAGAAAATGCCGATTTTGTGCCGCAGGTATTTTTGCAACGTATCCCGCTGCAACCTGACTACAATCGAGGAATGCTGAAAGAACTCGTTTTCCCTTGGAACTCGCCTCCTGAGCCTGGCACCGCCACAGAGCTCGCGCCGCAAGTATTTGAGCGCACCGATTCCGCGTTGAAGTGGATTCGCATGCCGCTGCCTTTCGCGCTCGATCACATCAATTTGTGGCTCATGCGCCATGGCGATGGCTGGTGCGTAGTCGATTGCGGCTACGGCAGCACGAGCACGCGCACGCTCTGGGAGCAGCAGTTTGCAACCACGTGTGGGGACTTGCCGGTCACCCAAATTGTG
>JANMDS010000072.1:0-23089 GCA_031376405.1 Betaproteobacteria bacterium | reverse complement strand
AAAACGATTTTGGCAACCGGTGCGCCCTGGGCAATTTTGAACTTAACCCCTTCCGCAGGGATCGAAAGGGGCTGCTCCACCCACCAATTCAGCGCATAGAGCGCGCAGGCAGCAAGCGCCACGCATACAATCAAGATTCGTTTCATTTCTAAATTATGCTATGCCGCAGGTGCCATCAAAAATGCTTTCAAAACCGAATCAAATTGCGCGCGGATTCACGCTCATCGAGCTCATGGTGGTTGTGCTCATTTTGGGCGTACTCGCTGCGGTGATCGTGCCCAACGTGATTGGCAGTGCCGATGTCGCGAAAGCCGGTGCCGCCAAGCAAGATGTGGCCGCACTCATGCAAGCGCTCAAACTTTATCGTTTAGATAACAGCCGCTATCCTTCCAGCGATCAGGGCTTGGCTGCGCTTACCGCAAAGCCCGCTACAGAACCCATTCCAAACAACTACAAAACCGGCGGCTATATCGAGCGGCTGCCCAAAGACCCGTGGGGCAACGCGTATCTTTACGCCAATCCAGGCGTGCACGGCGAGATCGACGTGATGAGTTACGGCGCCGACGGCAAGCCCGGTGGCGATGGCCCGGCAGCAGACGTTCACAACGGCAATTTGTAACCGACGTATGCGCGCGCGCGGCTTCACATTGATTGAGGTGTTGGTAGCCCTTGCCATTAGCGCAGTCGGGCTCATGGCGGCTTATCGCGCGGCAGGCTTGGCCACGCAGGAGCATGGCTGGCTGCGCCACCGCACGCTGGCCTCGTGGGTCGCTCAAAACCAATTGGCTGATGCCCAAACCACGCCACAAACCGCGCTCAACCAAAACACGGGAAGCGCCACCCAAGCGGGTGAATCCTATCGCTGGACGCAGCAAGTGGAAAACACCTTCAGCCCACGCTTTCGACGGGTAACCGTAAAAGTAGCTCGGCTGGAAGACCCAACGTATGTGTTGGCCAATGCAGTGGGCTACATCGAGGTGGCGCGATGAAGGGTACGCATGCGCGCGGGATGACGCTCATTGAAGTGCTCGTGGCTATTTCTATCGCCTCGCTCTTGGCAGTGGCTGGATTTCGTGCGCTCTCGTCACTCACCACCAGCGCGAGTTTGCTCACCGAAACCGCGCAGCGCTGGCAGTTGCTTGATGCGCAGTTGCAAAATTTCGAACGGGGCTATCGGCAAGCCTTGCCTGGAGGGGGATTTTCCCTGACTTCGAATACCGTAAACGTACGCACACTCGCCCTACAAAATACGCGATTTGGTGTGAGCGATGACGTCGTCGCATCATGGCGCTTCGCCGCGTGGGACGGCGCTGCGTGGGTGGAAAATTGGCAGCAAGCCGAAGTGCCTCGGGCCGTGCGGGTTACGCTTACCACCACCCGTGGCGATACTGTGGAGCGGCGGTATGCACGCTAAAAATAAAGGGGCAGCCATCATCGCGGCCATGCTCGTTACCGCCGTCGTCGCCGCGCTCGCGGCGGGCATGTTCACACAAATCAACCGCTGGCTCGCCCGCACCGATGCGGCGCGCGAGGCCGCGCAAGCCCAATCGCTGGCCTCGGCGGGGGTGCGCTGGGCGGCGCAATATTTAAACGAAGAATCGAGGCTCGGCCCGCTCGATCATTTAGGCGAATTGTGGGCCAGCGGCTTGCCGCCCACGCCGATTGAAGGCGGCTTGATGGGCGGGCGCATCGTGGACGCGCAGGGCAAGTTCAATCTCAACAATTTAGTGAAAGCAGACAAAACACCGTCTGAACCCGATGTGGCGCTAGCGCGCGCGTTGTGCCAAGAACTACAAATACCTGCGGCGCAATTAGAGGTACTTTCACGCTTTATCTCCCAAAAATTGGCAGTTTCTTTGGCCGATGCGCCCGCGTTCGCCGCGCACGCAGATGTGTTCACCGTGCTCCCAACCCGAACGCCGATCAACGTGAATACCGCGACTCCACTTTTGCTGCAACTGATTGCTGGGGACAAAACCCAGCAAGTGCGCGATGAGCGGGTGACCCGCCCGTTTCAATCGATGGCCGATTTCGCTGCCCGCACTGCCATCGCCCCCACCGTTGAACTTTCCGGCGCAACAAACTTTTTTGAAGTGGAAGTAGAAGCTGCCGTCGGCAGCGGGCGGGCCCGAGAATGGGCGCTTGCGCAAAGGGGCAAAGGCGTGCAGTGGCAGGTGGCAATGTGAACGCCATACCGAGTACCGCTGCGCGTGTGTTTTGGCTCGCCCTGCCCCCGATGAAACCTGCAGCACGGTTAAACGCGGCCCAGCTCGTGCTGCGCGGGCGCGTATCCGTGAGCCCAACCACGATGCTCGCCCTGGGCGCGAGCGCACACGCCAACGGACAATGGCTCGCGCTGGTATGGGATGCCGCCACCCATTCGCTAAACGAAAACGCCATCGCTAACGCCGCGCTCACGCCCTGGTCTCCCAACTCGGTGAGCTGGCGACGGGACGCGCACGACCCGCACTGCATCACTTCGCAAGGCACGTCGGTTTCGCTTGAGCAGGTTGCAGGCGAAAGCGCATTGCCCGATGCGCTCGTACAAGCCTGCGGTGCGGTGGGTGTTACGCGTTTAGAAATATTTGGGGACGCAACACCGGACGAGCGCACCCAATGGGCTGCACAGCTTGGTGTGGCCGTAAACACCAACCTGGCAATTGATAACGTGCCGCGCGAGGACGCGGCGATGCCACGGTTCGCCGCAGGGAAAATATTGCTAAGCGGTGCAACGCCGCGCACGGCTGCGTTTACCGCACTTACCACCGGGCTCTCTCCCTGGGTCGCTGCGATTGCGGGGTTGGCCTATGCAAGTTTTGGCGCGCTGCATTGGTGGACGGCGCAGCGCGCGCTCGAAATGAGCCGCGCTCAACAAACGGCAACGATGGCGAGCTTGCAGCAAACGGATACGACGTGGAACGCGTGGCTCAAAACAAACCATCCCGCACAGAGCCGTGGGAGCGCGAGCAGTCTGCTTGAGCTCACGCTGCCCGCGCTCTCCGCGACAGTGGGTACCGTAAAAACCATCGGCTACGAGGCGCGCGCGCTCAATATCGAATGGAGCACCCTCACCGCCGCCGAGCGCGAGGCGTTTGCGCAAACACTGGCTGTGCGCGGCCTGGGCGTGGTGAGCGCAGGCAACAAAGCGCGGGTAATGTGGCCATGATGATGACGAAAAAAGCCACCGGGCTGTGGGCGGTCGCCCTCCTTGGGCTCGTCGCGGGGAGCGTGCTCCTGCGCATGGGCGATAGCACGCGCGTGCAAGTGCGCGCAGACGCGCTCGCAGCGCAGGCCACGGAGCGCGAGGCCGAGCGCGTAAAGGCTAGTGAGAATGGCCACGTGCCCATCGCGCTGCATTTCACGCCGCGCGGCTTGGTGGCGAGCTTGAGCGGTGAGAGCGTAAATTTCGAGCGCGCGAGCGCCAATGAAGTGTTCGCAGCAATGATCGACTACGAGCGGCGCGGCTTGGGGGCCATCGGCCAATTCGCGCTCGCGCTGCCGGAGCCAGGGCGCGTGAGCGGTACGCTCGTTCCGGCCTTAAAACCTGCGGCGCAAAAATGAGCGTTTTTGGGCGTTATCTCCTCCTGTTTTTTGCTTTTTTGGTGGGCGGGCTACCTGCTCTATTTGTATTTCCGGCGGCGTGGTTTGCCCCGCGCGTTCAGCACCTTGCGCAAAACGCTGTGCAGCTGCACAGCGCGCAAGGCACGCTCGCCCGCGGCTCCGGCCTACTCGTGGTACCCGAGCTAGGCTTGCGCGCGCCGGTGCGTTGGCAGATGCCGTCAGGCTTTGGCGCAACCATTGAAATGGGTGGTGGTCGCGCGCAGATTAAGCCCGCCGGTGCACAAGTGATGATGCCAATTACCCTGAGTTTTAGCCACCCCAATGTGCGGGCGACGGCCACTGTGGCCGAAGGCGCAACCATTGCCCGCAGCCCGACTGGTTTGATCGCCAGCGGACAGATCTCCGCGCCCAACGTGGCGCTTAACCTGCCGCTCGCAGCGAACTTAACCAATGCGAAAATTTCGCTCAAACCGGACGGCACATGGCAACTCACCGCCGAGGGCGACTTGCGCGTAGAGGGCGGCGGCACATTGCAATCGCTCACCCCACCGAAAGGCAACGCGCAAATCGAGCTTACGCCCTCACCAAGCAACGCCGCACTCGAATCACTTGTTCGCCGCAATGTGCCCGCCGACAGCGCGGGCCGCTTACGGCTCAATAGAAACTTCTAACGCATGCCAAATACTCACTCAACCGTGGGCTACCGCATCGCCGCGCTGGATCGTAACGCGCACGTACTGCAAATTACGGTGCACTTCGTGCAGACAACTGCTGGGGAAGTGCTCCTGCGCATGCCGACGTGGATACCCGGCAGCTATCTCATTCGTGAATACGCCCGCCACGTAGTGCGCGCAGAAGCGTTCGTCAACGATTCGCCCCGCGCGCTTGCAAAGTGCGATAAATCTACTTGGAAAATCGAGCACTGCGCCGAGGGTAGCGTGGTGAAAGCGGTGTTCGATGTTTACGCGTTTGATTTTTCCGTGCGCGGTGCCTTGCTTACCACCGCTCGCTGGTATTTCAATAGCGCAGCGGTGTTCCCCGAGCGGGTTGGGCATCGCGGCGCGGTGGAGTTAGATATTGAGGGCGATAATTTCGAAGCCCATGTCGCCACCACGCTGCCCGCGCTGCTCACCGATGAGCACGGCTTCGGGCGCTATCGAGCGGCCAATTACGATGCCTTGCTCGATCATCCAGTTGAAATTTCGGAGCACGAACGTTTGGAGTTTGACGTGCGCGGTGTGCCCCATGCGCTGGTGGTAACGGGCGCCTACAAAGCGGACTTGGCGCGCATTGCGCGCGACACCCAAAAGGTGTGCGCCGAACATACCGCGATGTTCCACAGTGAAGGCGCGCCACCTTTCAAACACTATTTGTTTTTGCTCAGCGTATTGCCCGAAGGTTACGGCGGACTTGAACATCGGGATAGCACCAGTTTGGTATGCGCTACGGCTGATTTGCCCGTAGCGGGCGATCCGGCGATCAGCGAAGGTTATTTGAGTTTGTTGGGCTTAATTAGTCATGAATATTTTCATGCTTGGAATGTGAAGCGGATTCGCCCGAAAACATTTGTGCCCTACGATCTCAGGCACGAAGCCCTTACCACGCAATTGTGGATCTATGAGGGCTTTACGAGCTACTACGACGATTTGGCGCTCGTACGCTGCGGCATCATCACCCACGATGACTATCTACGTATTATCGGACGCAACATCACCGGTCTCGCGCGCAACCCCGGCCGCACGGTACAAAGCGTCGCCCAATCCAGCTACGACGCGTGGATTAAATATTATCGGCAAGACGAAAACGCACCCAACGCGTTGGTGAGCTACTACCTTAAAGGGGGCTTGCTCGCCATGTTGCTCGACCTGGCCTTGCGAAGTAGCAGCGGCAAAACGCTCGACGATGTCATGCGTTCGTTTTTTTATACGTGGCACACCGATGGCGATGCGTACGCTGGCACGGATGAAGATGGATTAGCCCGAGCGCTGGAAAATATTACCGGAACAAACTGGCAGCCTTGGCTCGATCAATTTGTCTACGGCTTAACGCCGCTACCGTACGAGGCTGCGCTTGCCAAAGTGGGCGTAAAAGTGAACTGGAGGCAAGCCAATGGCGTGGGTGATCGGGGCGGTCTACCCGAGCGTGGCGTGCCGCTGGGTACGCACCTGCTCGGGCTTGGCATCATCGCGCACGAAAATGCCGAAAAAGTGAAAACGGTACTGCATGGAAGTGCCGCCGCCCGCGCGGGCGTCAGCGCGAACGATCAGCTCGTCGCGCTCGACCATATGCGCATTGCGGGAGGTGGCCTCGCTAACATACTTTCTCGCACCCGCCCCGGCGATACGCTGCCGCTCCACCTGTTTCGGCAAGGTCGCCTAATCGCTCTCACACTGTCCATCCCCGCCCCAAACTTCGACACCGCATGGTGCGTGTGGGACAACGCTGCGCTGGAAGAAGCGAAGCAACGCGCGAGCGCGTGGCTAGGCGGATAACCGCAACCAAGTTAGGCTATCAATTACCTCGGAATCGTGTAGAGTTGATGGGTGGCCTAAACAGCATCTTTTGCGGAGATAACTTGCAAGAAGTGCCGCTTTTACGCCGCAGGTATTGGTGGGGGCAATGCGGTGGAGCAAACGTAATTCGTGCTGTTTCAATGTGCGATTGATTTGAGTACCAATCAGGCAGTGAAAAATGAGCGACGTAATGGCACGAGTTGACGCCCGCATCTTAACGCAACCTTTATGGCGATGATGCGCGAGCGATGAGCGCTTTGATCTCCGAGCTAACCTCATCATTTTTATCGAACAATTTTGCTGCGACCGCAGCGCTTATCCGCGCCCCAGCATCGACTAGCGCGGTCGCGGACTCCACGTTGCCCACGACGAGTGCCATCGATAGGGGCGTGAAACCTTGTGGGCTTCGCGCATCGATTTTGGCGCCAGCATTGAGCAATCGCTTTACGATTACCGCTGGGCACTGTTGAGCACTCATTGTCAAAATGCTTAAACCTTCCCACATCGCGTTCACGTTGGCACCGCTTGCGATGAGTGCATCCATTGTTCTGATTTGATCCTTCAGCACCACCGTTTTCGCCGCACAAGCCATTGTGCTGGCCATAAAAAGCGGCGATTGCGGGAGTGTCCCTTTGACGTTAGCATCCACACCCGCAGCGAGCATTGCAATCACGGCATCCGCATTGCCATCCATCGCGTAACCGGACATATTATTTGGATGCGAATTTAAGTCATTTTCTTCCAAAAAGGCTAACGCAGCGGCCTTTCCCATTTTCAGGTGTGGCGCGGTCGCCTGGGCCCCGACGGGGTTGAAAAATATAAATGCAAATGCGCAAAGCCCCGCAGAAATACAACCACTAATTGCTGCATTTTTGAAATGCGTCATGGTTTGAGCTCCGCTTTTTTAAGTATTGCGAGTTTATCTTGCTCTTCTGGCAGCTCAATAAATAAATCGTCTATCGCCTGCTTGGGCATTCGTGCGCCTTGATCTACAAGATAGCGCACTACATCCCACCGATCTCCTAAGATCGCCATCGAAAGCTCACTCACTTTCTGAGCATTAAAAACATTCAACTTGGCGCCGCCTTCAACCAGTGCCCGGACAACGACCAGCGGGCAATATTGGGCGGTGATTAGAAGCGGTGCGTTATTTAACGAATCGCGAACATTGATATCGAGCCTGTTCGCGAGCAAGTCCTTAACAATTTCCGGCGCCCGCGCAAGTTTGTGCCGCGCGCTTGAGCACGCCGTAGTCAGCGAGAACCACAGCTTCAAATCACCCTCACTTTCACGAAGCTGTGCCGTGTAGACACTGGCGTCAAATAAGGCGCGCACTTCCTCGGGCTCGAACGCCGCAATGGAGGCGGTAAGCTGATCGAAGGTTGCATTTAACCCGCGTGTACGAAGGAATGCCAGCGCGGTGCGCTCTTTCGCCAGATCAGCTTTAGTTTCGAATTCAACGTTGGCGATACTATTGTTGAGTCGATGATCAAGATAACTTTGTAGCAATCGCCCTCGGCTGGCGATGTAGTCACGATTTTTAGATTGATCGCTTCGCGCAATTTGAACAGCTTGCTCAAGTTGATCCTTACTCGCAGCGATTTCGCGCAATGCCATGAGCGCAGCACCGCGCAGCACCCAGTCAAGCGAGGTGTCACCTGCAAGTCGCAGTGCGATTGGAGGCAATTTCGACTGAATGTAGGCTCGAATATAGCTAGGGGATGTGCTTGTGTCGCGCGCCAAACTTACGATGCCTGAGAGCAATGCACTCCGATCTGATTCGGATTTTGTTTGTCCGAGTTGGGTAATAAGTGGGCCAATGACCTGCTCGGCATCCACCTCACGAACACTTATCATTTCCTGAACTTCAGCGAATTGTTCGCTAACGCTAAGCGTGCGAGCGGAAAGCGTATCGGCGAATCCCATGAGCGCGAGGAGCAATATCGCGCATTTTGATTTTGTTCTTACTGTCAAACGCAGCATAAGTACCTTCGTGCGAGCGGGTGCGAACATAGCGGAAATGAGTCGGATTGGTTTAGTCATGTAACGAAGGGGATCAAAACGCTGCACCGTAACCGCGTTTCTACGTTAGGATTTTGGCGTTATCAATCGCATTGCTAGCGCACGAAATCGTAAGCGTCACCATTCTTAGCCACTAATTCCGATAAAAAGTGCAGCAGATGGTTGACAAACAAAACTTGCGACCTGCTGGCTTGTAAACGCATTCAGGTACTAGGCTAATTTATTGCGCGTAACAAGGGTAAAAAACACGTTCTCTCTGGGAGATAACGCACGCAATGTGCCACTTTTGCGCCGCAGGTATTTCAAGAATTTAAGCCCTCGACAGCCCCACCGTCGACAGCGCCGCCACGCACAGATCAATTAACGGTTCGGTGTGTTTCGGACCGGGCGTGAATCGCAGACGCTCGGCCCCCCGCTCGACCGTGGGGTAGTTAATCGGTTGAACGTAGATGCCATGCTCGTGTAGCAAACGATCCGATACTTCTTTCACACGCGCAGCACCGGGTACAAGCACGGGCACGATGTGGCTGGGAGCTTCGACAAAATCGATGCGAGCTGACCGTAGCTTTTCGCGGAACAGCGCTACGTTTTGCCGCTGCAACGCCCGCTCTTCACCGGAGACGCTGAGGTGCTGAACGCTGGCGAGCGCGCCTGCCGCCACCACGGGTGGGAGCGAGGTGGAGAAAATAAAGCCGTTGCCGTAGCTGCGCACGCAATCGACGATTTCATTTTTCCCCGCGATATAACCGCCGCCCAAGCCGTAGGCTTTGCCAAGCGTACCTTGAATAACATCCACCTCATCTTGCACGCCCAGCTCTTGGGCGACTCCACCGCCCTGCGCGCCGTACATGCCGACCGCGTGGACTTCATCTAAAAAAGTGAGCGCGCCGAACTCGCGGGCGAGCGCGCAAATTTCGCCGATGGGCGAAATCGAGCCGCTCATGGAATACACCGATTCGAACACAATGATTTTGTTTTGCGCTTTGGGCAGTTGCGCGAGCTTCGCCTGCAGGTCGGATACATCATTGTGGGCAAAAATAATTTTGCGCGCACCGGAGCGTTTGATGCCTTCGATGATCGAGTTATGGTTCGATGCGTCGGAGATCACCACGCAATCGGGCAACAATTTGCCCAACACCGAAAGCGAGGTGTTGTTGGCCGAATAGCCGGAGGTGAAAAGGAGCGCAGCATCTTTGTTGTGCAAGGTGGCGAGTGTGCGCTCGAGCTCCACATGCAGGTGGTGGGTGCCAGCGATGTTGCGCGTTCCGCCCGCGCCGGTGCTGCCGGAGGCGATGGCCGCTTGCATGGCGGCGACCACTTTCGGGTGGTGCCCCATACTCAAGTAGTCGTTGCTGCACCAGATGGTCACCTCTCGCTCTCCGCCATTTACGTACCAGCGGGCACGCGGATACGTGCCGAGCGGGCGCTCGAGTTCGGCGAAGCTGCGGTAACGCCCTTCGGTTTTAAGCGTGTCGAGGTGGGCACGCAACAGGGCGGTATAGTCGGGGGCTGAATTCATTTTTATCTCTACCGATATTTTATGGCTTTGCCCCCGCTTATGCGTCCTCAGGTTATGGGAATAGTTAATATCACGCCAGACTCATTCTCCGACGGCGGTGATTTTTACGCCCCTGAACGGGCCATTGCCCACGCCAAACAATTGGTTGCAGAAGGTGCGCACTGGCTTGATATCGGCGCCGAGTCAACCCGTCCGGGCGCGGAGCCAACCTCTATCGCCGAAGAATTGCGCCGCTTGCTGCCCGTACTCTCAGAAATTGTGAAACTGGGCGTGCCGGTGAGCGTGGACACCCGGCGCGCGGAAGTGATGCGCGAGGCGCTGGGTTTTCCGATTGCGATGATTAATGATGTAAACGCAATGCAAGACGCAGGCGCGATGGAAGTTTGCGCGAAGGCCGGCGTTGCGGTGTGCTTGATGCACATGCAAGGCACACCACAAACGATGCAGCTTCACCCCCACTACGATGCGATTGCGCCGCAGGTATTTGGTTTTTTGCTGGAACGCGCGGCGGCCTGCGAGCGCGCCGGCATTGCCCGAAACAATATCGCGCTTGACCCAGGCTTTGGTTTTGGCAAAACGCTCGCCCACTCGCAAGCACTGATGCAAGCTTTGCCAGAGCTCTGTGCGGAGCCCTACCCTGTGCTCGTGGGCTGGTCGCGCAAGCGGGTGTTGGGCGAGATTACCGGCCATACAACACCGAAGGACAGGCTGGCGGCAAGCCTCGCCGTGGCGCTGCGTTGCGTGGAAAAGGGTGCAAAAATATTACGAGTGCATGATGTACGGGCAACGGTAGATGCCCTCAACGTGTGGGACGCTTTCAAATAATCTCGGGAAACAAAACAATGGCAGAACGTAAATATTTCGGCACCGATGGCGTGCGCGGCCCCGTGGGGGAAACGCCGATTACGCCCGAATTCATCATGCGCTTGGGCTTTGCTGCTGGAAAAGTGCTTATCGCTGAAGAGCACCGGCAACACCATACCGATAAGCCCACCGTGCTCATCGGTAAAGACACGCGTATTTCAGGCTACATGCTGGAAGCTGCTCTCGAAGCAGGCTTCACTGCGGCAGGGGTAAACGTTGTGCTCACCGGGCCGCTCACCACCCCAGGCGTAGCCTACCTCACGCGGGCGCTGCGGATGCATGCGGGCGTTGTGATTTCGGCATCACACAACCCGTACGAAGACAACGGTATTAAGTTTTTTTCCGGTGAAGGCAATAAATTGCCCGATTCTGTGGAGCGTGAAATCGAAGCCGAGATGGACAAAGGCATTACCTGCGTGGCCGCTGCGCAATTGGGACGTGCGCGCAGAATGGATTCGCCCGTGCCGCGCTACATCGAGTTTTGCAAACGCGCGTTTCCGTTGGATAAAACGCTGCGGGGCATGCGTATCGTAGTTGATTGCGCGAATGGCGCGGGCTACCACATTGCGCCGCAAGTCTTCCATGAGTTGGGCGCGGAGGTCATCGCCGTAGGCAATACACCAAATGGCACCAACATCAACGACGGCTGCGGTGCCACACACCCCGAATTTTTGAGTCAAAAAGTAAAAGAGCTTCGTGCGGACGTAGGCATCGCGCTCGATGGCGATGGCGACCGGCTCATCATGGTCGATCGCCACGGCGATATCTACAACGGCGACCAACTACTTTACGTGATCACCCGTGGCCGCCTGGCCCGTGGGCAATCGGTTGCGGGTGTTGTGGGTACGCTGATGAGCAACTTTGGTTTCGAAGCGGCGCTCAAGGCGATCAACGTAAAGTTAGTTCGCGCCAAAGTAGGCGACCGTTATGTGCTCGAAGACTTAAACAAAAACGGCTGGACCATCGGCGGCGAAGGCTCCGGGCATATTTTGGTGCTCGACCGTCACACCACGGGCGATGCCATCGTAGCCGCACTCGAAGTGTTGGGTGCGCTGGTGGAACTCAACCAAGATTTAGCCAACGCGTGCGCCGATTTAAAAATGGCCCCACAGGTGTTGATCAATGTGCGCGTCTCGCCTGGCTTTAAATGGGATGCCCACCCGAGCATGGTTGAGGCCATGCGCAAGTGGGAAGGCGCACTCGAAGGCAACGGCCGTGTTTTGTTGCGCCCATCCGGCACCGAGCCTGTGATCCGCGTGATGGTGGAAGCAACAGAAAAGCGTGTGGCAATCGAAGCGTGTGAGAGTTTGGTTGGTACGCTTAAAGGGTGTCTGTAGGCGTTTTTTATGCAAATACCTGCGGCGTAATAGTGGCATTATTTGGGAGATATCTCCTGAAACATGCCTTTATTACGCCGCAGGTATTTACCCCAAATCGGGTATTAACGCTGCACCGCATCCCGAATTTGTTGCAGCGCGTTGGGATCTTCGATGGTGGTGAGATCGCCAGGGTCGCGGCCTTCACACACGGCTTGGATTGAGCGGCGCAGTAATTTGCCGGAGCGGGTTTTGGGTAGTAGTGTTACGAAATGCACCGCGCCGGGGCGGGCAATCGCACCTATTTCTTTGTCCACCGTATCTTGCACGGCTTGGCTCATTGCTGCACCTGCTTTGGTAGGGTCTTTCAGCACGACAAAGGCGATGGGGATTTGCCCTTTTACGCTATCGTTTACACCGACAACTGCGCATTCGGCCACCGCTGCGTTGGCCTGCACTGCTTCTTCGATCTCGCGCGTGCCCAGGCGGTGGCCCGCGGTGTTGATTACATCGTCAGTGCGCCCGAGGATGTAAAAGTAGCCATCGGCGTCGCGCGTAGCCCAATCAAACGAGCTGTAGAGCAACGTGTTCGGAATGCTTTTGAAATACGTTTGCACGAACCGCGCATCGTCGCCCCACACGGTAGTCATCGCGCCAGGAGGCAGAGGTGGTTGAATGGCGAGCACCCCTTTTTCATCTGCGCCATTAATTGCGGCTCCAGTGCTTTCGTCAACCAATTTCACATCAAAACCGTAAACGGGAAACGAAGGCGAGCCAAACTTACGGCTGGTATTTTCCACGCCGATTTGTGCGGACAAAATGGGCCATCCCGACTCGGTTTGCCAGTAGTTGTCGATAATCGAAACGCCGCCCAGCGCATCGCTCACCCAGCGCGCGGTGGGCTCATCGAGCGGCTCGCCAGCGAGGAACAAATTTTTTAATGTGGGCAGCGTGTGCTGCATCATAAATTTCACGTCCTGCTTTTTCAATACGCGGATCGCTGTGGGCGAAGAGAACATCGTTTTCACCCCATTTTCCGCAACGATCTTCCACCAGACGGCAGGGTCTGGCTTGAGCGGCACACCCTCGTACATGATGGTAGTGCAGCCGCCAAGCAGTGGGCCATAAATGATGTAGGAGTGCCCCACCACCCAGCCGATATCAGAGGTACAAAACATGGTTTCGCCCGGCTTCAAATCGAAAATTTTCTCCATCGAAGAAGTGAGGGCCACGGCGTAGCCCGCCGTATCCCGTTGCACGCCTTTGGGCTTACCTGTGGTGCCAGAGGTGTAGAGGATGTAGCTAGGGTGGTTCGAATCGACCCATTCGCACTCAACTTTTGCGTTGAAATGAGTGTTGCGCAGCGCCGTGTAATCTACATCTCGTCCGCGAACGGTTGTCATGGGGGCGAGCCCACGGTCGAGTAACAGCACCTTTTCCGGTTTGTGCGCAGCGAGACGAATGGCTTCGTCAAGTAGCGCTTTGTAAGGAATGATTTTTCCCATGCGCATGCCCGCATCCGCAGAAATAATCGCTTTCGGCTTGGCATCATCAATGCGCGAAGCGAGCGAAACGGAGGCGAAGCCCCCAAACACCACCGAATGAATCGCCCCGATGCGCACGGTGGCCAGCATACAAAACACCGCTTCGGCCACCATCGGCATGTAAATCAACACGCGATCACCCTTGCCCACACCCATGAATTTCAGCATCGCTGCTGCACGGTTTACTTCCGCGTGGAATTGGGCGTAGGTGTAAGTTTGTTCGGTATTAGTCTCCGATGATATGAACTTCAAGGCCACTTGCTCGCCCCGCGTTTCGAGATGTCGATCTACCGCGTTCCAACACAAATTGGTGGTGCCGCCTGGGAACCACTTGGCAAACGGCGGTTTGCTGTAATCGAGCACGGCGGTGTACGGCGTGTTCCATTCAATGAGTTTGGCTTCGTTGCGCCAAAACTGCTCTTTTTGATTGATGGATTCGGTGAAGTGTTTTTGGTAGGTGGTCATGTGGGCTCCCTAATGCTGCGGTGCATTGAGCACCGCAGTTTCACAAATACGTAGCCCAAAGTGTAGCTAAGTCTTATATAAGACTTGGTACGGCATGTGCTTTAGCGATACGTGACAACCCCAACGACCGTTTGAATCGCGGTGCAGCCGCCCCGATTTCGGGTCATCGTGTCGTTGCGGGACAAAACCGTTTGCGAACCGCTTTGCGAGAAAGAAAGCGCACTATTCCAAGTTCCCGTTTCAGCGGAGGTATTGCACGAATACGTGCCCGTGGCCCGCATAATTGAGCCTTCGCCTGCAACAGTGCCAACGAAATTGCACAGCGCGCCGCCGCTGATTTTGTCGGCGATGCGGATCGTAGTGCCATCGAAGGTGACTACGACATCGGTAGATACCGCGTAACTCGGCACGCCATCGGCGCATTTGCTGCCGCCGACGCATTGCGAGTAATACGTACCCGCATACACGAGCGGGTTCCAAGTGAAACGCTCGATATTCATTGAGCCGCTAAACCCCGAAAGCGTCCACTCAACCACCGCTTTTGAAAGCGAATTGAAGGTAATTCTCGCAGTACCCACCTTGGTGCTCGATACTTTCGAAGGGTCGTAAGCCGTTCCGAGTTTGGGGCCAGTGAATAAATTCAGATCGCCGCTGACTACGTTATTTGTCAGCGTGCCGCTTAACGTAACCCACATCGATTCGCCCGCATTATCGTAGGTAAACCACGATGCGAAAATCACTTCACCCTGTTGGCCAATATTGAAGCCCTGCCCGCTTTGATTTGGGTTCCACCACCAATCCTGGTAGCGCCCAGCAAAGCTTGATGCGGAGCACAGGAGAACCGCCCAGAGGATTGCGAATTTGAAACAGCGTTGGAAAGCGTGCATTGTTTTCTCCTGATAACACGACTCGGGCGCAAACCCACAACCCATATTATCCTTCATGCTGATGCCAACGAAAACAGGGGCATAATTTAACGATGATTACGCTCTATAACTACTTCCGCTCCTCCGCCGCATATCGCGTGCGAATCGCCCTTAATTTGAAGGGCATCGCTTATCAAAACGAGTTCGTACACTTAACGCGCGACGGGGGAGAACAATTCAGCGCCGCTTATCGCACAAAAAATCCACAACAACTTATTCCAGCGCTGACCGACGGTGCACGCACGCTCACCCAGTCACTTGCCATCATCGAGTATTTGGAGGAGAAGTACCCGCAAACGCCACTTATGCCCGCAACGGGGCTGCACGCCGAGCGCGCCCGCGTTCGTGCGCTTTCGCTCGCGATTGCCTGCGACATTCATCCTTTGAATAATCTACGCGTTCTGAAAACCATCACGAAAACCTTGGGCGCGAGCGAAGCGCAAAAATCCGCGTGGATTACCCGCTGGATCGGCGATGGCTTTGCCGCCATCGAAACCGAACTCGCGCAATCGGCCGCCACCGGTTCGTTTTGCCACGGCAACGCGCCGACCCTCGCAGATTGCTGTTTGGTGCCACAAGTATTTTCCGCCCGCCGGTTTGATGTTGACCTCGCGCCGTACCCAACCATTGTGCGTATTGATTCCGCTTGCAATGCTCTACCCGCCTTTGCCGCGGCGCACCCCAAACAACAGCCTGATTTCGAAGCCTAATTTTTCGCTCAAAGAACTAACGCTATGAATGATCTGCCCGTTATCCGCCCTACTTTATCGCCTGAAGACGTTGAGCGCAACTACAACAATCGCGCGCTCGTTCCGACGTATCCGGAATATTTAAACCGTTACGCCGCCACGAGTGCAGCGGCGCGTGCGAGCAGGCCGTACACCACGCATCGCTTCGGCGCACAACCGAACTCAACGTTCGACCTCTTCGGGGCTCACGGCGCACGCGCGCTGCTTGTATTCATTCATGGCGGCTATTGGCGGGCGCTTACCAAAGAAGAGTTTTCGTTTGTTGCGCCCAGCTATTGCGACAAACGGGTGGCGGTCGCCATACTCAATTACGATTTGTGTCCCACCACCACCATAGGCGGCATCGTCGATCAAGTGGTCGCGGCGATGCATTACCTCGCACGCATGCCCAGCGTGCCTAAACATTGGTTGATGGCCGGGCATTCAGCGGGTGGACATTTAACGGCAGCAATGTGGTCGCCCCTTGCAAAGCTAAGCCCCGATGTGCGCAACCGGATCATTGGAGGCATGTCGATTTCGGGCATCCACGATTTAGATCCGATGGTGGATTTCTCAATCAATGCGGATTTAAAGCTTACCAAAAGTGAAGCGCACCGCTTAAGCCCGCTCGCCTACGTACCGCGGATTCAAGCGCCATTAATTGTTGCTACCGGCGATAACGAATCAGTAGAATTTAAAAGGCAAGCTACGGCGTTGTACGAGGCGTGGCCCGGCGTGTGCCAGCTTTCGAAAGCCGGCGTGCATTTTCCGCTGGGGGAAAACCACTTCTCAATCGTCGAAAATTTCGCCAATGCGGGCGGAGAGCTCTTTCAGCGAATGATTTCACTCATACCTGCGGCGCAAAATTAGGCATTTCTCGGGTTTATCTCCCAAAAAAACGTAAAATTCAAACATTCGTTTTAATCTGAGCAGGATTCATGTCTTCACCCTACCCGCACCTCCTCGCCCCTCTAGATTTAGGCTTTACCACTTTAAAAAATCGCGTGCTCATGGGCTCCATGCACACCGGTTTGGAAGATAGTTACAGCGATTTCCCTAAGCTGGCTGCCTACTTTGCCGAACGCGCAAAAGGTGGTGTCGCGCTCATGGTAACGGGCGGTTTTGCACCGAACGTGGAAGCATGGCTCACGCCTTTCGGTGGCCGCTTGGCCACGCGGCGGGGGGCAGAGAAGCACAAGCAAATCACCCAGGCCGTGCACGCCGAGGGCGGCAAAATCGCGCTGCAAATTTTGCACACCGGCCGCTATGGCTACTCGCCGTTTTGCGTCGCGCCTTCGGCCATTCGCGCGCCGATCAATAAGTTCACCCCGCGCGAGCTCACCGCGCGCGGCATTGAGCGCCAACTGCGCGGTTTTGTGCGCTGCGCCAAGCTCGCCCAGGAAGCGGGCTACGATGGCGTGGAGATCATGGGTTCGGAAGGCTACCTTATCAACCAATTTTTGGTCACGGCCACCAACAAGCGCACCGACGAGTGGGGCGGTCCGTTCGAAAATCGGATGCGATTCGGAACCGAGGTGGTACGCCGCGTGCGCGAGGCCGTGGGCACCAATTTCATCATCATTTTCCGTCTCTCACTCATCGATTTGATTCCCGACGGCAGTTCGTGGGATGAAACCGTGCAGTTCGCCAAAGCGATTGAAAAAGCCGGGGCTACGATCATCAACTCAGGGATCGGCTGGCATGAAGCGCGGGTTCCAACGATTGCCACCAGCGTGCCTCGGGGCGCGTTTGCGTGGCTCACCAAAAAATTAAAAAAAGAAGTGTCCATCCCGGTCATTACGTCCAACCGTTTCAACGTGCCTGAAACCGCTGAGGCCGCGCTCGCCGGTGGGGCGGCGGATATGGTTTCGATGGCCCGCCCGTTTTTAGCCGATGCCGAATTTGTAAATAAAGCCGCTGCGGGCAAACGCGCCGACATCAACGTGTGCATCGGCTGCAACCAAGCCTGTTTGGATCACATCTTCGCGCAAAAGACGGCGAGCTGCCTGGTCAACCCACGCGCTTGCAACGAAACCACGCTGAACTACGTGCCGAGCGTTACCAAGAAAAAATTCGCCGTGGTTGGCGCAGGCCCAGCGGGTTTGGCTGCAGCCACGGTACTGGCCGAGCGCGGTTATAGCGTGGATTTATTTGAAGCAAGCGATCGTGTGGGCGGGCAACTACATATGGCCGCAGCCATTCCAGGCAAAGAAGAGTTTCACGAATTTTTGGCCTACTTAAAGCGCAAAGTGGAAACCACGGGCGTGCACTTGCATACCAACCGCCGCGTGAGCGCTGCGGAACTGACGGGCAAGGGATACAACGCAATTTATGTCGCCACCGGTGTTGCCCCGCGTAACCCGAAAATTAAGGGCCAGGAGCACGCAAAAGTGCTTTCTTACATCGATGTGCTGCTGCACAAAAGGCCCGTGGGCAAAAAAGTGGCGATCATTGGCGCGGGCGGTATTGGGTTTGATGTGGCGGAGTTTTTGATTCATGATGCGACCCACCCGAGCGCGACGCTGGATATCCCCACTTGGCTCGCTAATTGGGGCGTGGGCGACCCTTCCGTAGCCCGTGGCGGCATCGTAAAGCCCGAGCCAAGCGCGCCCGCACGCGAGGTCACGCTCTTGCAGCGCAAACCGGGCAAACTCGGCGCGGGGTTAGGTAAAACCACGGGCTGGATTCACCGCGCGGCGCTGCAAGCGGGCAACGTGCAAATGCTCTCTGGGGTGAACTACGAACACATCGGCGACGAAGGCCTGACCATTTCGTTCGGCGAAGCGCGCGAAAACTTAACCACGCTCGCGGTGGACAACGTGATAATGTGTTCGGGCCAAGAGCCACTGCGCGAACTGGCTGACGCATTGACTGTTGCCGGTGAAACCGTGCACGTTATTGGCGGCGCGTTCGAATCGACAGAACTGGACGCGAAACGGGCGATTGACCAAGCAAGCAGGCTCGCGGCGGTGGCGTAAAAAAGTGGCGTTTTTTGGGGAGATAAGTTCCAAAAAAAGCCGTTTCTGCGCCGCAGGTATCACCCATTCGTATAACTGAGCTTGTCCTCCGTGGCATTCATCGCAGCGTTTTTGAATCATGCGTTTAGAAATACGCCATTTGCTTGCATGTATTTCATGAAATTTGCATAATATATGGGATAAAACCTGGAGTTTTTTATGGCATTTCGAACAACATTTTTGGCACTTGCGTTGGCTGCGGCTTTTGCTGGCTCGCTTGACGCGCAAACCCTCTACCGCTGGACTGACGCCGATGGGAAGGTGCACTACACCGATACGCCGCCTCCCGCATCCGCCAAGGCTAGTCGCACTGTGAACACCGATGCGGCGGCCGATCAAAAGGCAGCCGACGCGCTAAAAGAGCAAAACGAGGCGATCAGTAAACGGGCAGCCGATCGCAATAAAACACCCGCCGAGCGCGAAAAAGAGAAAAAAGATGAAGAGCGCCGCGCCCGCTGCGCGCAGTTAAGCGGCATCGTAACCGCGTTGGAGCGCGGCGATCCGGTGTTCCGCACCGATGAGAAAGGCGCGAAATCCGATCTTTCCAAGCAAGAACGCGAGTTCGAAAAACTGCGCTCTGGCCAGCAGTTTCAGGTTGAGTGCGGCGATATTGCGAAAGAAGCGGCTAGTGCAGCGGCGAAATCTCGGGCCGCCAACGCCGCAGGCGCACCAGCAGAAAAACCCCCCGCCGCCCCAGCAAACAGCGCAACGCCTGCGAAGTAAACATTGTCGGTACACGCCTGCACTAAACCTGCGGCGTAAAAACGGCCAATCTAAGGAGTTATCTCCCGAAAATTGGCCACTGATTGGACGTTGTGCGCAGATCACACACCGATGGTTAACCGCTAGTCTCCGGTTCGCCAGTTCCGTCTCCGTCCAGTTTTGTCCGCGCAAGCAACAAGCAAAAAAAATGGATGCATTTCGCACCCATTTTATGAACGTTGCACAGCGCTTACCTTTACGGCTTCGCGTCCGCTTTCTTCGCGGGCTCCGCTTCTTTCTTAGTCGCCGCGCCCTCGTCGTCCTTCTTCACAATCAAACTCTTATTGGTTGTAGTCTTAAATTCATTTTTAAGGCTCGCCAAATAGGCCGTTGTGACTTCACCCGCGCTCAGCTGCGCTAAGCGTGCGCTACTTGTTTTCAACTTCGCGTCATCTGCGCTACTGTCGATGATTTTGCTTATACGCACAAACGCGTAGCCGCCTTGATCGCTCGGCCCACCCACTATCACGGGTAATTTATCCGTCGTTGCACTAAACACCGCCTTCGAAAGCGCTTCGCTTAAGCCGGGCGCGCGCTGGGCACGGGTAATGTTGGTCGGCGCAGCAAACTGCAAGCCGGTTGCGTCGCTTCCTGCGCGCAACTTGACGAGTTGGGCCTCACCCGCAGCCTTTGCAAGCTCGGTGGCGCCTTTTCGCTTCAACTCAGCCACAACATCACCCTTCACTTCATCGAACGGCCGCGTGGCGGCTGGGCGATGTTCCACTACACGCGCTGACATCATCGTATTGGGCGCGATTTCAACGGCTTCGCTGTTTTTCTTGCCGTTTAAGCTCGATTGCGAAAAAATCGCGCTGGTCATTTTTTGATTGCCCATCGCGATCGCCTGCACTTGCGCGCGGGTGAGTAACTGCGAGGTGATTGGGAGGATTTTCGTCTCGTCCGCTAAGCCCTTGAACGTATCGGCTTGTTCGAACACGCGGTCTTGAAACTTCTGCGCCAACTCGCCAAATTTTGCTTGTGCCGCTTGGTTACGCAGGTCAGTTTCGATCTTAGCTTTGATCGTGTCGAATGCGGGGATTTCACCGCCTTTTACGCCGGTGAGCTTGATGATGTGGAAACCGAAATCCGACGCGATGGGGCCGCGAATTTCGTCTTTCTTCATGCTGTACACCGCTTCTTCAAACGGCTTGACCATCGCGCCACGACCAAAAAAGCCCAAATCACCGCCTTGGTCTTTTGAGCCGGGATCTTCGCTGTTGGCCTTCGCCAGCTCCGCGAATTTCGCTGGCGTGGCTGTCACTTGAGCGAATAAATCATCGGCTTTTTTCTTATCTTTCACCAAGATGTGGCTGGCCTGCCGCTCCTCTTGCGTGGCGAACTCTTTGCCACGTGAGTCGTACGCCGCTTTCACCGCCACGGGGTCTACCGTTTGCTGGGTGGCCACTGCGCTTTGGCTTAGCACAAAATACTCGAGCTTTACTTGCTCGGGTGACTGGTACGCGGAGGTATTTTTTTCGTAGTGCGCCTTCGCGGTCGCGTCGTCAACATTCACCTGCGTTTGGAAGCTTTGGTTGGTGAGCTGCGCTACCGATACTTCCCGTTGTTGTTCGTTCAATTGCATCCAACGCTGGGTCTGGGTGCTGGAGGTGAAATGAGAATTGGTGAGTGCATCTTGCAAAGGCTGCTGCGCCAAATCTTGCCGTAGGCGTTGCTCGAACATCAACGGCGACATACCCTGCGCGCGCAACACCTCTTCATAGCGTTTGCCCGAAAACTTGCCGTCTTCTTGAAATGCAGGGATCTCACCAATGACCTTTTGCAGCTGCGCATCGCTCGCGGTAAGGTTCAGCGCTGCGCCCTTGGCTTTAAGTAGTTTTTGGTTCACCAAGCTATCGAGCACTTGCCCGCGCACTTCGTCGTTATCAAACATAGCCGGGTCAAAATTCTTGCCGAGCATGCCACGCAGGCGATCTGTTTGTTCACGCATTGCGTTATCGTACTCGCCGCGCACCACTTTCTCGCCACCTACCGTGGCGATAGCATCTTCTTTGTTGCTCTGGCGCAGATACGAATCGACACCGAACAACGCAAAAGGAATCATGATGAGCGCCAAAATAATTTGCACTATCCGTTTGTTGCGACCCACAAAATCATACATATTGAACGATGCCTGAATGTGAAAAAGGGCAAACCGGTTAAGTTTGCCCTTTTGGTTTTACTGGCGGAGCGGACGGGGCTCGAACCCGCGACCCCCGGCGTGACAGGCCGGTATTCTAACCAACTGAACTACCGCTCCAAAAAATACATGGTGGGCGCTGAGGGGTTCGAACCCCCGACATTCGCCTTGTAAGGGCGACGCTCTACCAACTGAGCTAAGCGCCCGCTGACATCAAACATTTCTGTTCAACTACAACGAAGTCCGCTACTTTACCATATCTTTTAGACCCTTACCAGCCCGAAATTTTGGCACTTTTGCAGCTTTAATTTTTATCGGATCACCGTTTTTCGGATTGCGGCCTATGCGCGCCTCACGCTTCGCAACGTAGAAGCTGCCAAAGCCTACAAGCGTTACGATTTCACCTTTTTTTAACGAAACGCTCACAGCGTGCAGGAGTGAATCGATTGCACGACCTGCGCCCGCTTTCGAAAGGTCTGCCTCCTTGGCGACGCGCTCTATAAGATCTGCTTTATTCATGTGATTGTCCCTGTAGAACGATACTGAAAACAATGGAGGGTGCGTCCCTCCATAAGATATTTTGACTCGGTAGTATACCCGTGCGTAATTTTTGCTCAGCGCATCGGGTTTCGAAAAACTTAGTGCTTCACTGATGCGCTGATGGCGGCGGCGGACGCTGCGGTCGCCGCAACCATCACAGGGATGAGTTGTTCATCAGTGAGCGCAACAGGCTGGCGTTCTAACGCATGCAGAAGTACCTCATCGATCCAGCGCACAGGTTGAATTTCAATGCTCGAGAGTACTTCTTTGGGCATTTCGCTCAAATCCTTTACGTTTTCGTGCGGGATCAAAACCTTTTTGATGCCACCGCGCAAGGCAGCGAGCAGTTTTTCTTTGAGCCCACCAATCGGTAGCACTTCACCACGAAGGGTAATTTCACCGGTCATCGCCACATCCGCACGCACCGGGATCTCGGTCAACGCTGAAACTAAGGCCGTGGCAATGGCAATACCCGCGCTCGGTCCATCTTTTGGAATAGCACCCTCGGGAAAGTGCACATGCAAGTCGTGTTTTTCGTGGAAGCTCGGCTGAATGCCTAAGCGCTGTGCGCGCTTACGCACTACCGTAAGCGCTGCGGAGACGGATTCTTGCATCACATCGCCTAACTTGCCTGTGAACTTGGTAGCGCCCTTGCCGCCCACGACCGCCACTTCAACGGTGAGCAAATCACCACCCACCTCAGTCCACGCCAAGCCGTTCACCTGACCGATTTGGTTTTCTTTTTCAGCCATGCCGAAGGTGTATTTTTGTACGCCTAAAAATTCTGCCAAATTCTTATCGCTAATTTCAATCTTCGGGATTTTTTCGCCCTGCGATTTTGCGAGCACCACTTTACGAACCACCTTACGGCACAGTTTGCTCACCTCGCGCTCCAGGCTGCGCACGCCCGCCTCTCGGGTGTAATAGCGAATGATGTCGCGTATGGCGGAAACATCTACGCTGACTTCACCTTCCAAGATGCCATTGTTTTTCAATTGCTTGGATAACAAATACTGCTGGGCAATATTAATTTTTTCCGTTTCGGTATAGCCCGAAAGCCGGATAATTTCCATACGATCAAGCAAGGGCGCGGGCATATTCATGCTGTTGGCCGTGGCCACAAACATCACATCGGACAAATCAAAATCTACTTCAACATAGTGGTCGCTGAAGGT
>JANMDS010000070.1:0-4095 GCA_031376405.1 Betaproteobacteria bacterium | reverse complement strand
ATCAGCGGCAGCAGGCCCTGTCGAAAGATCAGAATCGAGCCAAGAATCGCCACCCCACCCAGCAGCAGTGAGCCGAGCATCTGGCCGGCGACGCGCATTCGCCGTCGCGCGATGTTTCCAGTTGCAAGCGGAGCGGTCATGCCAGCCTAATTCGTTTTAAAGCGCATATCCGAAATTTAACAAATAAATCCGCAGGCGCTTGTTGACACGTATCTACCTGATTCAAAAAACGAATTCCTAGCCGATTAGGAGATAACAGAAAATGAAAAACCGCACGCGTGACCCCCTCTTGCCGATCGCGTAGACTTGAACCCATGGGCAACGCCAATCACACTTCGTTTTCGACACACTTCAAAAGCCTAAATGGAGACGAGTTGACTTTTTTCAGCTCACAACTGTCCGCACGTTCGGGGTAAATCCACTTTTTTGAGAGATTCTGGATGTAGAGTGACTTCAATAAGCACGATAGTCACTTTCTAGGCAGAGCAAACGACGCATACCATGACCGCGTAAGACGCGAAAACGCGCTTCGGCGAATACTTGGATGCGATTAAGCGCGAGCCGGTGATCCTGACTCAAAACAACCGACCCGTGGCGATTACGCTTTCGATTGCGCACGCTGCCGATCCTTCTTCGAAACCCACACGCTGCACGCGCCTCAGCACGTGTTTTCGCTCGTAACTCACTGTTTATAAAACAAATAACGAAAGTTATAACGCAAAGTATTACTTTCGTTATAATCTGAGAATACCTCCGTGATTCAGAAAGAACTCCGCCATGCAAACCACGCTTCGCCTTACCCAAATTGGCAATTCCGTAGGCGTGATTTTGCCGAAAGAAATCTTGGCTAAATTGAACGTGAGCAAGGGCGATACGTTGTTTGTTACGGAGACGCCCAATGGCGTGAGCATTTCGCCGTTTGACCCGACTTTTGATGAGCAAGTTGCCCTCGGGCGTGAATTCATGAACGAGTTTCGCGATACCTTTCACGCGCTCGCGAAGTAGGCGCGCGCGATGGTTGCGCAAATTCCGTGGCGGTGGGTGAGCCGCCAATTACTCGTGACGCTGCACGATGAAAGCCTTGCGATTCATGGTGGCGCATCAGGCTTGCGAGCTGAAGGGCTGCTTGAGTCTGCGCTCGCCCGCCCGCAGCAGCTTGCGAACTACGGCGAGCCCGATTTCGCGAGCCTGGCAGCGAGCTACGCTTTTGGCTTGGCTAAAAACCATGCGTTTGTTGACGGCAATAAGCGCGCGGCCTTCCTAGCGCTAGGTTTGTTTTTGCGCATCAATGGCTATCGGCTGACCGCGACGCAAGTGGATGCAACGGTGACCATCCTCGCCCTCGCCGCAGGCGAGCTGAGCGAAGAACAATTGGCGCAGTGGGTGCGGTCGCACGCGAGCAAAATAGCTGCGTAAATCTACTGAACCGTGAGCGATAAGCACAATCGCTGCAGCGCGCTCACCTAAATCTATGATTACTTTCTTCTCCGAAACCCACGCCCTCCACGCCCCCGAATACGAGTTTTTTCGCGGCGAGCGGGTTGCTTGTTTCGAGTCGCCTTCTCGGGCTGAGTTTGTGTTGGCTGCGTTGAAAGATCATGAAATTCGCGCACCGCATGTGGATGCGCGCGGCGTGCTCGCGCAGGCGCATACCGCGCGCTACTTGGCGTTTTTAGAAACGGCGTGGGCGCAGTGGATTGCGTTGGATGCAGCGAACGCGCGCGTGCAGCCATTCCCATCAGTGTGGCCGGTGCGCACATTGCGCAGTGATATCGAGCCTACCAATTTCACGGCGCGGCTGGGTTTGTATTCGATGGATAACGGCAGCCCGATGGTCGGGGGCACGTGGGCGGCGGCGAAGGCTGGGGCGGATGCGGCGGCGAGCGCGGCGCAAGCGCTCAGCGCAGGCGCACGCGCAGCCTTTTGCGCGACCCGCCCGCCGGGGCACCACGCGGGCGCGGATTTTATGGGCGGCTATTGCTTTTTGAACAACGCGGCGGTAGCGGCGCAGGCATTGCGCAATCAAGGCTGCGCGCGCGTGGCGATTTTGGATGTGGATTACCACCACGGCAACGGCACGCAAAGCATTTTTTATGATCGCGCCGATGTGTTGTTCGTGAGCGTTCACGGTGATCCTCAAACTGAATATCCGTTTTATTTAGGGCATGCAGATGAAACAGGCACAGGCGCGGGTGCAGGCTTTAATCTGAACCTGCCACTCGCTGCCGGGACGAGCGCCGAGCAGTGGTTTTCCGCACTCGAAGTTGCGTGCGCGCGCGTGACGCAATATAGGCCCGAGGCACTAGTGATTTCGCTCGGGCTCGATACGTTTATCGACGATCCGATTTCAAAATTCGCACTGACCCGCGACGATTTCACGCGGCTCGGTGCGTGTATCAAAAAGCTCGGCCTGCCCGCGATATTCATCTTGGAAGGCGGCTACGCAGCGGCGGCGCTCGGCACAAACGCTGCAAGTGTGTTGTCGGGGTTTGAAAATGAATAGTTTCAAAAAAGCATTAAAACCTGCGGCGTAAAAGCAGCGAAATTTAGGAGATATCTCCCAAAAAGTGCCGTTTTTATGCCGCAGGTTTTAGCTTTTTTCTTCGTTGTTACTGTGGCAGGAAACGATTGCGGTACTCAAGCGAATTGAGAAACCCACGCGTGAGATCGAGGCCACTGCTGCCTGCATTCATGTAATTTACCCAGCCTTCGTAGCCAGCTTGTTCCGCAGACCTGCGTAGCATGCCTTCGTACATCATGATGACAAATACGTTGTTTTGAGTTTTGATTTGGTACTCCTGCGATTCTGTAAATCCTGTCATCATCTCACCGCGGGTAAGGCCCGCGCGCAGTTGCGTCAGCCAACCGTTGAACCCCGCCGTATCCGGTGCGCGTCCGAGCACGTTGCGGTACACGAGCGTTACAAAATCCGAATCCGAGAGCGCGCCGTAGGTAAGTTGGAACTCTTGCGATGCCGCGAACGCGCCGGATACCGTACCGAGCGATGTACCCGCCCGAAGCGCTTTTACCCAGCCAAACAGACCATCATGATCGGGAATGCGGTTGAAGTATCCGAGGTAGAGCCGCACAACGGGCGGTACGCCATTTTGAAACTCTTGCGAGTTGAAAAAACTTTGGATCACCTGCTCGCGCGACTGCGCGCCAGAATTTAGGATGCTCGTCCATCCATCACGTCCGGCCACTTCTGCTTCCCGACCGAGAAAATCACGATATTGCTGCATGGCGAACCATCGGTCGCTTTTCGGGTGCATTCCTGAGAAGATCGCATTATCTTTAACGCCAATGGTCTGTCCTTCGACTAACTCTACGTTGTCAGGGATGCCATCCGAATCCGAATCTTCGTTGCCAGGTGCCAAAGGGGTCACAGAAGCAGAGGCCGCAGACGCGGCGCCTGTACCCACCGCGTTGGAAGCCGTGACCGTACACGTTACCCCCACGCCGTTGCTGAGACCCGTGACGGTGATAGGTGAACTCGCCGCATTATTTGTAGCAGTCCCGCAGATGGCGCTGTATCCCGTAATGGCGCTGCCCCCATTTGTCGTAGGCGCAGCAAACGCTATGGTGACTTGTGCGTTGCCAGCGGTCACGCCACTGATCGTCGGAGCACTGGGTACACCAGGTAGTGCAATAGGTGTGACGCTTGCTGATGCGTCCGATGCGGCGCCCGCGCCGACTGCGTTGCTGGCTTTGACCGTACACGTTACCGCCGCGCCGTTGGTGAGCCCCGTGACGGTGATGGGTGAACTCGCTGCATTATTTGTAGCAGTCCCGCAAGTGGCGCTGTATCCCGTAATGGCGCTGCCACCGTTCGAAGTTGGAGCGACGAAAGTTACGGTGACTTGCGCATTACCAGCAGTCACGCTAGAGATTGTCGGAGCACCGGGTACTCCGGGCGGTGCAATAGGCGTGACGCTGGCGGAGGCAGCGGAGGCAGCGCCTGCACCTACCGCGTTGTTGGCTTTAACTGTGCACGTTACCGCCACACCGTTGGTAAGACCGGTGACGGTGATAGGTGAACTCGCCGCATTATTTGTGGCAGTCCCGCAGGTAGCACTATATCCAGAAATGGCGCTG
>JANMDS010000051.1:0-10381 GCA_031376405.1 Betaproteobacteria bacterium | reverse complement strand
TACACAACAAGTCTTTCTCGTAATGACGGGGTAACAATCGCGATGCGCAATCTCGTCGAGTTGGCATCAGTTGAGTTAGTTGGAAAATTGGTCAAAGTGCCGTATTGGAAATGTATCGCGGCAAACCCAACTGACCCCTTGGTCAAGGCCGAAGTAGAGGATTGGTTTGAAGGCATGATGTCGAATCCGGCAGAACTGTTCGCATATTTCCAATATCAAATGTCGATCCGCGGAACTTACAAAGGTGCCGTCGACGGGAAGCCTACCCAAGCACTTTCAAAGTCAATTAAGGACTATAAAACCGCGATGGGAGTGACGCCGAATGCTGAGCTTAATGCGGATTTCTTGTTGGCGTATCTGAATGCAGATCACAACGCAGCGATGGCGCGCTTAGAGGTCGAGCAAGCCAACACCAAAGCGACGCCATCCGTTGCGATCGCGGCGCAATTGCGAAGCAGCGCGAACTCGTACAAGGTTGGAGAGGCGGTTGCATTTACAGTTAGTGCAAATACACCTTCTCATGCGCACTGCTTTATGGTGGACGATAACAAGGCGATCTTGCGTGTGTTGCCTAATCGGTTCCAGCGAGATTCGTACGTTGATGCATCCAAATCCATTCGGATTCCGGGGGAACGTGGAGGATTTACGCTGAGCGCATCCGCGAAGGAAGAGGTCGTTGAATGCTATGTTACCCACAAGGATTTGGTTAACGAATTGCCCTCGTCGATAAAGAGCGTGGATTTAGAACCGTTGCAGGGCGTGAGGTCACTGGATGAGGTTCGAGCAGTATTTCAGAAGCTTAGTGGATCGCCTATTTCAGTTGCTCGGATCGCAATTCAAGGAAGGAAATAAGCCATGTGGAATCGAACTATTCTTTGCTGTATCTACGGGTTTTTGCTGCAACCCGTATTTGTGAAAGCCGCTGTCTCCGTTGACGAGAGTGAGTCCCCCGCCAGTATGCCCGTCGCTCCGCGCGCAGGTCAGGTGCGAACGGTTGATCCTTCAACCGCTGAAAACCCTCGCATCGAGCGTCGGCCTTTAGGTACCGCGATTGGCGGGGCTACTAGTGCAACCCCCATTACGCGGCAGGGCGATCAACCCTTGTCTATGAAATGCTGGCAGGAGGGGAAACTTATTATTGATCAACCGGTAAAAGCGCCTCCAAGCGATACCCAAAAGGGCGCAACAATGACCAATGCCATGACCGGAAGTACTGTGTACGCATTTGACTTCAAAAACGCGATGTGTGTAATCAAGTGAAAACTGTTGTGACTCGGTTTTTTGTTCTCGGCTCCGCTGCGCTCCTCGGCTTTTCAGGCTCTGATGTTGCGATAGCTACGAATTTGACCGCAGCTACGAAAACGCTACCAGCTTTCAACCGAGTTTCGATCGAAATCTCCGGTAGCGTGAGAATTGTTTTTGGATCAACCCATGGCGCTGAAATTCAAGCTGAGAAGAAAGTTATAGACGCTATCCGTTTCGAGGTTGAGCGCGAAGAACTAAAAATCACCTCAATTTCGGGGTATCGAACTAACCGTCCACTGTCAATCACCGTAAAGATGCCGAGTATCAATCAGCTTAGTATTGATAGCAGTGGCGATGTTGTAATCGGTGCAGTGCCGTGCAAGTCTTTAAGAATTGCATCGTCCGGGAGCGGCAATGTGAAAGCGGAACGTTTGAACTGCACAAACATTGAGATTGAAAGTAATGGATCTGGCGATATTACGATCTCTGGTAAATCAACGTTGCTCGTAGCAAAGGCGATGAGCTCCGGCTCAATTGATGCCCAGTCCCTTGTTGCAAACGATGTGCGAAGCACTCAGGATGGCAGTGGGGACGTGCTGGTTCATGCAACCCACTCTCTAACAGCCTCGTTGGATGGCGCCGGTGAACTCAAGTATCGCGGTAGTATCAAGCCGAAGGTTACCGTCTCAGGCGTAGGTGAAGTCGTAAAGCTCCCTTGACTTGGGTTGCTTTTGAAATTTGGCAATGTGAAAACTGAACCGTATTGAAAATTTTTTTTGCTACTGAAATCAAAACTTTTCTGAAATTCTATTTTCGAAATGGAACCTATGCTGAAAGATGCTGCTGCGGAGAACGAGCGCGCGAAAGGACTAATGAACCTAATCTCCGCTGGCGATGAAGTTGCTTTTGAGCATTTATTTGAGATGTTCTCGGGACGGGTGTTTTCTTTTACGCGTCGAATGCTTAGCGATGAAGGTAGAGCAGACGAAGTAATGGTGGATACCATGTATGAAGTATGGAAAACAGCGGATCGATTTCGGGGTGAGGCAAAGGTTTCAACCTGGGTATTGGGCATTGCTCGCAACAAAGCGCTCATGCACTTACGCTCTAGCGCGCCGCAAACTCAATTTGACAGTATTGACGAATACGCTGAGGTGTTAGTCTCGGATGCGCCTGACGGACTTTTACAGCTGGAGGCTAAGGAGCGCGACGCGCTGCTTGCGCACTGCCTAGATCGATTAAATGAGAAACATCGTGAGTGTATTCATTTGGCACACTATGAGGAGTTACCCTTAAACGAGGTCGCGCGGGTATTGCTGATACCAGAAGGAACGGTCAAGAGTCGGCTCTCTACCGCAAAAGCCCAGTTGACCGCCTGCTTATCAATCCAACTTGCGCGAACTTGACAAGAGAAACAGGACAAACAATGGATCGCCAAGACACTCCCTTTGATCGCATTCTTAGTGATTTCCTAAAGGAAAATACGCCCAAAATCCCAGACGCGTCCTATAGACTTGAAAGCGTCAAAGTTCGAATCGCTGCGCAAGGAGCGAAACAAAACGGCAGTGGTGTTGCTACGGTATCTCCTCGAAAAACACTACTCTCCAAGTGGAAAGCATTTTTTGGGCTTGACTCGCCACGTGCCGCTTTTGCAATGGGATTAATTGGGTTGCAATTTGCGGCCGTCTCAGGGCTTGCCTTGCATATATTTTCGGGCAACGGCCCTTACTCTGAAGCGCGTTCCACATCAACTCCGGCTTCACCCGTTGCAGTGACGAAGTATCTTAGGGTTTCGTTTAAATCTAGCGCGACAGAGGGTGAGATTCGTAAACTTTTAAACGCCGTGCAAGGCGACATCGTTGCAGGTCCGAGCCAGATCGGCGAGTACTTCATCCTTACATCCAACGGAATCGTGGAAGAAAAAAAAGCAATGTTCAGCGCTGCATCAGTGGTTGAGTCTATAGAAATTGTCAGCAAACTACCTTGAGTATTATGAGCGTGAAAAGTCGACTCGGGCACTCACTAATTGGGTTGTTGATCGGAATCACTGCAATAGTCGGGTCAGTAAATGCTTGGGCGAATGAAGATGGCAGATTTGCTCTCGTCATCGGAAATACCAGTTACCGAAACGCCCCGCTTCGCAATGCAGCAAACGACGCCCACGCCATCTCTGACGCGTTGCGTACCGCAGGATTTGAAGTGATCGTCAAAGTTAACGCATCGCGCGATGAAACAGTGGATGCGCTACGCACTTTTGTGCGCACCGGCGGAAAGAACGCGGTCAAGATGATTTTTTATGCGGGTCATGGCTTACAAATCAAAGGTCGAAATTATTTGGTCCCAGTCGACACCGACACCGTGACTGAGGAAGATCTGCCAACTCGGGCGATCGATCTGACTGAGGTGCTTGAACGACTGGCCAATGAACGACGTGGTATCAACATCGTTGTGCTTGACGCCTGTCGGGATAATCCCTTCGCCACTAATCTGGCGAGATTGGCGGATGCCCGACGGGTTCGGTCACGAGGCATCGGCAGCAACGTGCAAGGGCTCGCCGCCGTGCAAGCTCCAAGCGGGACTTTTGTTGCGTTCTCCACGTCACCCGGATCGATTGCGCTTGACGGAGCTGGCAAATTGAATAGTATTTACACGCGTCATCTCGTCGTTGCGATGTTGCGCCCAGGTGTAAGCATTGAACGTGTATTTAAGCAAGTGCGCGTGAATGTAGCGCTTGAATCCCAACAAATCCAAATTCCGTGGGAAACAAGTAGCCTGATGGGTGATTTCTGTTTCGTACGCAAACCTACAGGCGAATGCGGTTAAGTCAGTAAAAAAAAATAAACCCGATGTGAATACCTACATTCAATTCTCCCCCATTTGGGAGATGTGGTCGAGCACTTTTTCAATTAGAGTGTGGGTTTGATCGCCAGAATCAATGTCAACGGAGAACAACAATGCGCAAGTCAACTATGCCATCCATTTCCATGAGTAAAAGTTATTTGCAAACTCTTTGCTCCTGGGGTGGACTCACTGCCGCGCTCACGCTCGCGGCTTGTGCTACACCTGAGCTTGTGAAATCAGACCGCGCGCCGACAGCCCTTGCGCAGGGATCGAAATCGGAGCCAGCGTCGATCACACTAGCGCCCGCACCCGCACCCGCTGCGACGGTTGCATCTGCGACAACTCCACCGCTTGCAGTGCCTCCGATAGCGTTGCCTTATGATGAGGCTGTAAACGTAGCCGTACGAGATCTCTTCGGGAAAGCACAACTCGGAGCTGGACAAAAATACTCTGTGGTCATTGATCCTTTGGTGGACGGTTCGACAGGGTGGCAATCGGTGGCCACCGCAAAGTTAGAAAAAAATGTGGAAAAGCTAGTCGAGGCGGCCTTTCCTCAGTTTGAAATCAAACCGTTCACTGCCGCGAATGTTGCAGCCGCGCCCTTAGTGTTTATTGGCACGTTTACCCCAATTAATTTGTTGGGCAAAGGCGATGGTGCCCGCGACGCATACCGAGTGTGTTTCGCCCTGGCTGATCTAAAAACGGGCATCATCGTGAGCAAAGGGTTCGCCCGCTCCCAAACCGCAGGCATTGATCCCACACCGTTACCCTATTTCCAAGACGCTCCGGTGTGGGTAAACGACAAAATTGTAGAGGGCTATGTCAAAACGTGTCAGGGTACAAAAGCGGGGGATCAAATTAAATCGGAGTACTACGACCGCATTTCAGTGGCCGCAGGCATCGATACGGCGACTCGAGCCTACAACCAGAAACAGTACAAGGAATCCCTGGCACTGTTTGACGCCGTACAGCGTTCGCCTGCTGGGGATCAGCCAAGGGTGCATACTGGCCTTTATTTATCGAATATGAAACTCGGTAAGCGCGACGCGGCAATGCTGGCTTTTAGTAAAGTGGTGCAGTACGGACTCGCAGGAAATCGGCTGGCGGTGAAGTTTAATTTTGCACCGGGCAGCGCAGGATTGATCTTGGATCAATCCCCAGCGGAGCGGTGGCTTAAAGAAATCGCGCGCCAGGCGGGTGGCCCGATTCCTTCAGTGCGAGCCGCTCGCACCGCCCCTGCTACGACACCTGTGCTGTCATGCTTCGAAATTGGTGGCCACACAAGTCGTGCCGGTGCGGAGGCCATCAACGAGCGGATATCGTTGCAGCGTGCCGAGTACATTCGTTCGAAACTAGTCACAGAGCGAAAAGATCTCGTTTCCCGCTTGTCTACAGCGGGGTACGGATCGACACAGGCTCTCGTGGGTACGGCTAAAGAGGACGCTTCGGACACGCTTGATCGACGGATCGAGCTAAAGGCAAAGGTGTGTTGAAAGCGCCCCTAGGCTGGGGAGTTCGCGTAACCTTAGCGTTGATGTGCGTTTACACATCATTCCTTAACGCGTCGACGCCTGAAGCAGTACTTCGGATTGAAACCGGTGGGCACACCGCCGCTATCCGAGCCATCGACGCCGATGCCAGCGGCGCGTACGTGCTAACAGCGAGTGAAGATAAAACCGCTCGCGTATGGGACACCCAAGACGGACGGTTATTGCGCATCCTGCGCCCTCCAATCGGCTTGGACAACGACGGAAAATTGTTTGCTGCAGCTATCAGCCCGGATGCGCGTGTGGTTGCGGTGGCAGGCTGGTCAAGTGAAAATAGTGTTTATGTATTTTCTCGTTCCACCGGTGCGATGATTCACCGGATCACGGGACTGGCGAATGTGGTTACTGCCTTGCGTTTTTCGCCCGACGGCACGCAACTCGCAGTCGGATTGTGGGGCAGCAATGGATTACGGATTTACGCCAGCCGCAGCGCTTGGATATCAAGTACCGAAATCGCCCACGATAATTTATACGCGGCTGAGCTCAATAGCGTAGCGTTTGCGCCCGACGGTGGCGCATTTGTTACCAGCAGTTCCGATGGAAAACTCCGGCGCTACGCCACGTTGCCCACACCAGACGCGACGAGATCCACACTGATTCGCCCGCTAACAGTGGCACAAACGGTTGGCGGTAGTCAGGCGTTTCACCTCGCATTCGCCCCAGATAGTCGTACCCTTGCTCTGGGGTTTGGCGATGTTACGCAAGTACAGCTTTTGGACGCAAATTCCTTAGCGGTCGTCGCCCGTCCTCCCGTGCCTGGTAGTGGCTCAGGTCGGCTCAGCGCGGTAGCGTGGTCCAGCGACGGTAGACAGTTGTTTGCTGCGGGAACATGGCGAGGCGATGGAACACACAATTCGATTAGAGCCTGGTCAATTACGTCGCAGCGTTCTGTAGCGCAGGCTTGGGACAGTTCGGTAGCGCGGGACACGGTTACGGGACTTACCCGTTTAGCGGATGGGCGAATCGCCTATGCTGCTGCAGATACGAATTGGGGTGTTCTCGACGCAGTAGGCAACACTGCGAAATCGTTTCAACGCGTAACTACGATGACTGATGCACGCATAGATTGGCGCGGTCAGCGGGACGCATTCCGACTCTCTGCGGACGGCACCGGGATTAGCTTGCGGCCCAATCAATCAAAGGATGCAATCGCATTTGATCTCACGAAAAGTGAATGGACGCAGCCTTCCGCATCGTGGAATGCGCCCATAGATCGCAATACAGTTAGCAGGGTTGACGAGTGGCTCGAAAGCGCGACACCGAGAATCAATGGTACAGCTATACCTCTCTCCGAAAACGAGGTGGCGATGACCACCGCACTGGTGCAATCGGGCATTGCAATCGGATCAAACTATTTCACACGCTTTTATGAGCGTAGCGGCACTTTGCGTTGGCGCGTACCGACCGCTGGTACAGTTTGGCATGTGAATGTTTCGGCTGATGGTCGCTGGGTTGTGGTGGCACTCGCCGATGGCACACTGCGCTGGCTTCGCGCCCGCGATGGAGCCGAGCAGTTAGCCCTTCTTTTGCATTCGGATCGCAGACGTTGGGTAGCGTGGACTCCACTTGGTTACTATGCAGCGAGCGCAGGGGGCGAGGATTTAGTGGGCTGGCACTACGGGCGCGGCGACTCCCAATCCGCTGATTTTTTCCCAGCATCGCGTTTTCGTGAGAAGTACTTCCGCCCCGATGTAATTGCACAAGTACTAATCGCTTCTGATGTTGCGACTGCTCTCGTTGCAGCGAATGCGAGTGCTGCACGAACGCAGACGGTGACCGCACCGACAGTCACGTCAACGGCGAACCCAGCAACGCCAACACTTGCATCCCTAGCGCAGCCTCCGGCGGCGCAAAGCCTACCGCCTGTTATAACGATTGAATCGCCTCGCGAGGGGGACAAACTAGCAAGTGCCCCCGTCACGCTGCGCGTGAGCATACGGGTGCCGGTCGGCGCGCCTTTGACGGGGATACGCGCGCGCGTGAACGGTGAAATAGTTGCACTGGATCAGATGAGTGCGGCGATTCGAAGCGTGCGGTCGTCAGACACGGAAATAAAACTAGAGCAACTCGTTACGCTTGGCAGCACTTCGGCGGAGCTTATGTTGTTTGCAGAAAACAAGAACGGTTTTTCTACGCCCGCAGTGGTTCACCTGAAGGCGGAGTCGGTGCCACCTCCACTGCCTCCAGGGATAGCAAGCCCTGCACAATCTATTAAACCTCCCGCGCTTGTCGCAGCGGTTGTCGCGCCTAAAGACGTTCCGTCAAAAACGGTGTCTCAGGTTGCAAGCGTACAAGCCGCGTTGAACACAAATGATGCGGATTTGCGACCGGCGTTATACCTATTAGCCGTCGGTGTAAGCGAGTATGCAAAGACCGATATTCGACTCGATTTTGCTGCGAAGGATGCCGCCGACTTCTCTAAAGTATTTCAACTTCAAGAGCGACAGTTGTACCGGAAAGTCGAAGTGAAATTGCTCACTGATGCCAATGCTAAACGCGATGGGGTGCTAGACGGCTTGGAGTGGATTCGCAGAGCCATGACCTCGCGAGACGTAGGCGTAGTGTTTCTCGCAGGCCACGGCGTAAACGACAATGATGGCGTCTATTACTACCTATCTCAAGATAGTGACCCGCAAAGTTTGAAACGCACAGCCGTCATTTTTACCG
The DNA here is from genome assembly GCA_031376405.1 of Betaproteobacteria bacterium. Taxonomy (GTDB): domain Bacteria; phylum Pseudomonadota; class Gammaproteobacteria; order Burkholderiales; family Casimicrobiaceae; genus JANMDS01. The sequence continues at coordinate 2,081 of JANMDS010000051.1, read as the reverse complement.
AGATTCGCAACACTCTTGCCGCGCTCCCGGGCAAAGCGCTCTTCTTTGTGGATACTTGTCACGCCGGCAACGTGCTGGGCACTGGACGGCGAAGCATCAGAACAGACATCACGAAGGTTGTCAACGAGCTCTCGAGCGCTGAAAACGGCGTGATTGTGTTTGCTGCATCGACGGGTCGCCAATTGGCACAAGAATCTGTCGAGTGGGGCAACGGGGCTTTCACCCGTGCAGTGATCGAAGGAATGAGTGGTATGGCAGACTCCAACCGCTCGGGTCGCGTCACGCACAAGATGTTGGATTTGTATGTGTCCGAACGCGTCAAAGCGCTGACTAAGGGAGCGCAGTCACCGGTGACGATCGTCCCACAGGGAATTCCGGATTTCCCTGTGGCTGTAACGAAATAGTAGGGCTTTTCGGCTAGCCCATAACTGCTTTCATGAAGGCACCAACGCCGCTGTGTATAGATGACTTTAAAAGCAATTTGTGCGTCTCCGCACTGAGCGCGTTGGTTAAAGATTCCACTACTTAAAAAAATCCGAAACCTTATCCCAAACACTTTTCTCTCGCGGGCTTTGATTGGTGGTTGTACTTGAAATTTCTTGAAATTCGCGCAAAATTTCGCGTTGCCGCGAGGTTAAGTTCACCGGCGTTTCAATGGCGACGTGGCAGTAGAGCTCGCCCGCTAACGAAGCGCGCACGGGCTTAATGCCCTTGCCGCGCAAGCGGAAAGTTTGGCCAGATTGGGTTTCGGCGGGGATTTTAAGTGTGGCTTTGCCATCGAGCGTGGGAATTTCGATTTCGCCGCCTAATGCTGCGGTGGCGAATGAAATCGGCATTTCGCAATGCAAGTCTGCCCCGTCGCGCTGGAACACGCTGTGGGCTTTGAGCGCGATGACCACATACAAATCGCCGCTGCCGCCGCCTGCTGCGCCGAGCTCGCCTTCGCCAGTTAAACGAATACGATCATCGTTGTCCACACCGGGCGGTATTTTTACTTCGAGTGTTTTTGAGCGCTTCACTTTGCCCACGCCACCGCACGCTTTGCACGGGTCGGGGATCATCTTGCCCGTGCCGTGGCACTGCGGACACGTTTGTTGCATCTGAAACGGGCCAGCTCGCATGTTCACCGCGCCCGCGCCTTGGCAGGTCGTGCAAGTAATGGGTTTAGTGCCTGGCTTCGCGCCCGAGCCGCTGCACACTTCGCATTCTTCGTATGAGGGGATTTTGATTTTGGTGGTCGTGCCGCGTGCGGCCTCTTCGAGCGAGATTTCTAAGTTGTAGCGTAAATCACTGCCCCGCGCCGGCCCGCCCCGACCACGTCCCCCGCCACCGCCGCCACCGCGTCCACCAAAAATATCGCCAAAGATATCGCCAAACGCATCAGAAAAACCGCCCGCCCCCGCACCTGCACCCATGCTCGGATCCACCCCCGCGTGGCCGTATTGGTCGTAAGCTTGGCGTTTTTTTGCGTCGGAAAGCATCTCGTAGGCTTCTTTCGCCTCCTTGAACTTTTCTTCCGCGTCTTTGCTGTCTGGGTTGCGGTCCGGGTGGTACTTCATCGCCATCTTGCGGTAAGACTTTTTAATGTCTTCGTCAGATGCGTCGCGGTTCACGCCCAGAATTTGGTAGTAATCTCGTTTCGATGCCATAAATGCCGCTGCGGAAATAGGTTTTTTTGAGATTTTGGGGCATCACGTGGTTTTTCAAGGCACGTTAGCGCTGCTGCGCGAAATAAATTGCCTTTACCCGCGGCGCAAAACAGACATTTTTTAAGACTTATCTCCGGGAAAAAGGGCCTTTTTGCGGCAGTGACGAACCACGTTGCGTGCGCGTTTCAACGCAGCGCCCTGCTTACCGTCGAACAATGCACGTCAAAGCATCAACTACACGCTATGACGTGGTGCCGCAGCACTGCGCTACCCGTGACGAAACGCAGAACCTACTTGGAATCTATTCAAATCGAACAGTGTAGAAACGTGCCCGGTTGCTTGTAATCCCATTCCAGTGTTATCTCCACTTTCGGTGTTGACGCCTTTTCGGTGTTTGAATCGAAATTTTCTCGTGCCCTAGTGCCCCTAATG